>CAZMKY010000643.1:0-8887 GCA_964566835.1 uncultured Rhodobacterales bacterium | reverse complement strand
CTGCCGCCGGAACGCGACATGGCCGAGGCGCTTGGCACATCGGTCGGCACGCTGCGCAAATCGTTGGAAAGCCTCGCCCGGAAAGGGTTTCTGGAGCGCCGCCATGGCAGCGGGAACTATGTGAAGACCGGCGCTGATGATGCAGGAATATATGCGTTTTTCCGGCTTGAGCTGAAGCAGGGCGGCGGACTTCCGACGGCAGATATCCTCGATGTCAAACGTCTGAAAAAGCCGTCTGACCTGCCAGAGTTCGGACGGTCGGATCATGGTCATCGCATCAGGCGGCTCCGCCGTTTGTCCGGCCAGCCTGCCGCGCTTGAAGAGATCTGGCTGGACGGCGCGCGGGCCGGTGTCGTGCGCGCCGAAGACCTCTCGGAGTCGCTTTATCTTTATTACCGCCAATCGCTCGGCCTCTGGATCGCGAAGGCCGAAGACAAGGTCGGCGTCGCGCCGGTGCCGGACTGGCGGACAGAAGCCTTTCCGATGCAATCGGGCGAGGCCGCTGGATACGTGGAGCGCCTGAGCCGGGCGCCTGACGGGGAAGTAGTTGAAGTCTCGAAGACGTGGTTCGACCCGGGCCGGGTGGCCTATGTGGCGCGTCTCAAGTGAAGGAAACCAGGATGGGACAGGAAATCCGCTACGGTGTGATCGGATGCGGGATGATGGGGCAGGAGCATTTGCGAAATATCGCGCTTTTGCCGGATGCGCGGGTGGCCGCGATATACGAGCCGGACGAAATTCAGGCTGCGGCCTCCAAGGCGATTGCGCCCAATGCGCGACTGGTCGGGTCGCTTTGGGATCTTCTGGATGACGACAGTCTGGACTGTCTGCTGGTCGCATCGCCGAATTACTTGCACGTCTCGCAGTTCGAAGAGATTGCAGCGCGGCGTCCATTGCCTTTGCTGATCGAGAAGCCGCTTTATACCAGTCCCGAAGACGGGGCCCGTCTGGCCGAGATTGCCAAAGACTATGCCGCGCCGGTCTGGGTGGCGATGGAGTATCGCTACATGCCGCCGGTGCAGACGCTTGTCGAACAGGCGCGGGCGGCGACGGGTGGCGTGAAGATGCTGACGATCCGTGAGCATCGTTTCCCGTTCTTGCCGAAGGTCGGCGACTGGAACCGCTTCAACCGCTATACGGGCGGCACTCTGGTTGAGAAGTGCTGCCATTTCTTCGACTTGATGCGTTTGATTTTGCAGGCAGAGCCTGTGCGCGTCACGGCCAGTGCGGGGCAGGACGTGAACCATCTGGACGAGACCTATGGCGGCGAGACACCCGACATCTGGGATTCGGCCTATGTCATCGTCGACTTCGACAGCGGTGCGCGGGCCATGCTGGAACTTTGCATGTACGCAGAAGGCTCCAAGTATCAGGAAGAGATCAGCGCAGTCGGGCCGGAAGGCAAGATCGAGGCCTTGGTGCCAGGGCCGGGCCGCTTCTGGCCGACGCATCTGGGCATGCCACCCGTGCCACGCGTTATCGTCAGCCCGCGGAGCCCAAAGGGTCCGCAGGATGTCGAGGTGCCGGTTGATCCGACCATTCTTGCCGCCGGCGACCACAATGGCTCGACCTTCTATCAGCACGCCAAGTTTCTTGAGATCGTCCGGTCCGGCGGGACTCCGGACGTGACGCTCCATGATGGGGCGCAAGCGGTTGCCATGGGGCTGGCGGCACAAAAGGCCGCGATGACAGGCGAAGTCGTGCGGATGGGGCCTGGCGCCTGATTGGGAATTCGGGCGCTTGGTGGTGTGACCGAGTGCCCGTTTCCCCGTGCCAAGTTCCGACCGTGCCGCTTTCAGGCTGCACCGTGACGCGGTGAGGCTAGTTCTGTGGTCCCGATCTCGGCCACGCTTTGGGCATGCAAAGCCGAGGTGACGCATGACCGATTTGAGCCCTGTTCTGAAGCCAATTGCCGAAGCACGCGGTCTGCCGAACGCGCATTATACCTCGCTGGAGGTTTTTGAGGCGGAGCGTGCGCCGCTTTGGAACACGTCGTGGGCCGGTGTGGCTGTGACGGCAGATGTGCCAGAGCCGGGGGATGCCAAGCCGATTGATTTTCTGGGCCAACCCCTGTTCGTCATGCGCAGCAAGGACGGGCGCATTCGCGTGTTTCAGAATGTTTGCCGGCACCGGGGGATGATCCTTGTGACAGAGCCAAGGAAGATCGAGGGCGCGATCCGCTGTCCGTATCATTCGTGGTGCTACAGCCACGAGGGACGTCTTGTCGCCACGCCCCATGTCGGCGGTCCGGGACAGAACGCGCACCCGGAGATGGACCGATCGACGCTTGGGCTGATCGAAGTCAGAACGCATATCTGGCTGGGCGTTGTCTTCATCAATCTCTCCGGCGACGCGCCCGCCTTTGAAGCGGTGCACGGCGACCTGATGGAGCGCTGGGCCGAATTCGACCAGCCTGTCTATCATGGTGGTCCCGACAGCACCTTCACCTTGGTCTGCCGAACGAACTGGAAGCTGGCAGTCGAGAATTACTGCGAGAGCTATCACCTGCCGTGGGTGCATCCCGGCTTGAACAGTTATTCGCGGCTGGAGGACCACTATCACATCATGGAGCCGGGTTTCTCGGGGCAGGGCACGCATGTCTATCGTCAGATAGAGGGCGATGACGGCGCGGTTTTTCCGGATTTTCCGGGTCTCACGTCGAAATGGGATGAAGCGGGCGAATACGTCACTGTGACGCCGAATGTGATGCTGGGTGTTCAGCGCGACCACGTCTTTGCCATCATACTTGAGCCCAAAGGACCGACTGAGACTGTGGAGCATATCCACCTGATGTATGCCGCCGAAGAGACGCCAGCCGCGCTTCGGCAAAAGAATTCTGACCTGTGGCGCGTTGTTTTCGAGGAAGACATCGGCGTCGTCGAAGGAATGCAAGCGGCGCGCGGTGCGCCAGGGTTTGATGGTGGGCGTTTTTCGCCGGCGATGGATGGACCAACGCATCATTTCCACCGCTGGGTTGCGACGCGCCTGCAGGACGCCGGGGTCTGAGGCGGGCGCGTCATATGCAGCCCTTTCCGTTCCTCGATCTCCGCACCGAGCGTCTCCGGATTGCCGATTGGCGACCAGAGTTGGATCTAGGAGACCGACAGAACCTGCTGGTGGGTGATCTGAAAGAGATCCTGACGCCTGCAGTTTTGGCGCCTTTGCCCCCCAGTTTTGCGCCGTCACCAGATGATGAGGACTTGAAGCGCTGGATTGGCGATCGCGCGTCGGAGGCAGCGGTGGCAACGATCCGCATGATCGCGGAGGACAGGGTCGTTGGGCTTGTCATCTTGGCCGAAGTCGAAATGGCGGTTTGGCACCTTGGGTATCTGCTGGCCGAAGAGACGTGGGGCCAAGGCTTTGCATCAGAAGTTCTGAGCGCGTTGACGGCGGCGGCTGCAGCCATTGGTGCCGTGTCGCTTCTGGCTGGCGTAGCGCGAGACAATCCGGCGTCCGTCCGGGTGTTGGAAAAGGCAGGCTTTGCCCAAGTGGCCGGCGGGACCGAAGGCGGCGATCTTCTTTTTCGGCGTGATTTCGACTGATCTGGGCACGACATGCCGAAGCGACAAAAAGTGTCGTAAACAGGTCATACGGTTCTCGCGCGGTAAGGCAGCATCAGGGACATGAGCCACGATCTTGATGCCCAGTTGCTGGCGGCGCACGCCAGTGGAGATCGCGCCGAACTTGTCCGGCTTTACAGAGCCGCGGCCGAGACGGCAGAGCGCGATGGGCGCGGGGACGCGGCCGGATTTTACATGACGCATGCTTACGTCTTCGCATTGGAGGCGGGCATGGCTGAGGCGACCAAGCTGAAAGCCTGGCTGGTCGAAAAGGGACGGGAGAGCGATCAATGAAAACGACAACGCGGGTTGTGGTCATCGGGGGCGGCGTTGTTGGCTGCTCTGTCCTTTATCACCTGACAAAGCTTGGCTGGTCGGACGTGATGCTTATCGAGCGGAGCGAGCTAACGTCCGGCTCGACCTGGCATGCCGCAGGTGGCTTTCACACGTTGAACGGCGACACCAACATGGCGGCGCTGCAGGGCTATACCATTGGACTTTATGCAGAGTTAGAAGAGCTTACGGGCCTAAGCTGTGGTCTGCACCATTCCGGTGGCATGACGCTCGCCGACACGACCGAGCGGTTCGACATGCTGAAGGCCGAGCGCGCGAAGCATCGCTATATGGGATTGGATACACACATCCTGTCGCCGGAGGAGGTCAAGGCCAAGGCCGACTTCGTCAACATCGATGGCATCGTCGGCGCGCTTTACGACCCGCTTGACGGTCACCTTGACCCTTCTGGCACGACGCATGCTTATGCCAAGGCCGCGCGCTTGGGCGGTGCTGAAATCGTCACCCACAACCGCGTGCTTGAGACCAATCCAAGGCCTGACGGCACTTGGGACATCGTCACCGAGAAGGGAACGATCCACGCCGAACATGTGGTGAATGCGGGTGGCCTTTGGGCGCGCGAGGTTGCTGCCATGGCCGGGCTATACCTGCCGCTTTTGCCGATGGCGCATCAGTATCTGGTAACGGAAGCGGTGCCAGAGATTGCCGACCGCGACGAGGAGATCCCGCATGTGATCGACCCCGGCGGCGAAAGCTATCTGCGACAGGAAGGGGACGGGTTCTGTATCGGATTCTATGAGCAGCCCTGTGAGCCTTGGGCCGTTGGCGGCACGCCGTGGGAGTTTGGGCACGAATTGCTGAATGACCATTTCGAGAAGATCGAGGACAGCGTTGATTTCGCCTATCGGCGGTTCCCGATCCTTGAAAAGGCCGGCGTGAAGCGCGTGATCCACGGGCCGTTCACCTTTGCCCCGGACGGTAACCCCTTGGTTGGCCCGGTGCCGGGCATGCGCAACTACTGGTCGGCCTGCGCCGTGATGGCGGGCTTCTCTCAGGGCGGTGGCGTTGGCCTTAGCCTTGCGCAGTGGATGATCGAGGGCGAGACCGAGAGAGATCCACGCGCCATGGACGTGGCGCGGTTCGGCCGCTGGACAACACCGGGATATACGGTGCCAAAGGTCATCGAGAACTACCAGAACCGCTTTTCGGTCAGCTATCCGAACGAGGAATTGCCGGCGGCCCGTCCGTTCCGAACGACCCCGATGTACGACATCTGGGACAAGATGGGTGCTGTCTTTGGCCAGGCCTATGGTCTGGAGGTCGTCAACTATTTCGCCAGGGACGGTGAGGCGCGCTATGAGACGCCGAGTTTCCGCCGCTCGAACGCTTTTGACACGATCGGCGACGAAGTGCGCGCCGTGCGCGCGTCCGTTGGGATCAACGAAGTCCACAACTTCGGAAAGTTCAAAGTCACAGGACCGAACGCGCGCGCCTGGCTGGACCGGATCATGGCGGGACGGATCCCTGCACCGGGACGGCTTGCGCTGAACCCCATGCTGGCCCCGTCCGGCAAGATCGTCGGCGACTTCACCGTATCCTGTCTGGCCGAGGGCGATTTCCGGCTGACGGCCAGTTATGGCAGCCAGGACTATCACTTGCGCTGGTTCGAAGATCACGCCGAAGATGGCGTCACGGTCGAAAACATCTCGGACAAGATGACCGGGTTGCAGATTGCCGGCCCCAATGCCCGAAAGATGCTGGAACAGGTGACGGCCGCTGACGTGAGTGCAGAGGCGTTCCGCTTTCTGGACGTCAAGCGGATGGTCATTGGCATGGCCGACTGCGTCGTGCAGCGTGTCAGCTATACTGGCGATCTGGGCTATGAGATCTACTGCGATCCAACCAGTGTGCGCCAGCTGTTCGCCACGCTCTGGAAGGCTGGAGAGGCCTTCGACATGAAGCCTTTCGGCATGCGGGCGATGATGTCGCTCAGGCTCGACCGGTTCTTCGGCTCCTGGCAACGCGAGTTCTCACCCGACTACACGGCAGCGGAAACCGGCTTGGATCGCTTCATCAGCTTCAAGAAAAACACGGATTTCATTGGCCGGAGTGCCGCCGAGGCAGAGCGGGCGGCACCGCCTGCGCGCCAGCTTTGCGCCTTTGTCATCGATGCCGATGACGCGGATGTCTGGGGCTATGAACCGATTTGGCTTGAGGGTGAAGTCGTCGGCTTCTGCACCTCTGGTGGGTATTCGCATCACGCTGGAGTCTCGGTCGCGCAGGGCTTCCTGCCGCGCGACAAGGTGGCGGATGGGTTGGACGTCGAGATCGAGATCCTGGGATCGAAACGACCGGCACGGGTTGTCACTGAAGCGCTGTTCGATCCGGAGTGTGCGCGTTTTCGCGAATGAGCGGGCGGCGCTCCGGCGTCGTCTTTTGTCACCGGCAGTCCGCACATGAGGGCTTGCGTCCGGCCAGAGCAACCGGGCATTGAAGTGTCATGAGTTACGCGACACCACCGGGCGGCTTGCCGCCGCAGAGCGCTCTCCTGACGGATCGAGCCATTGTCACCGACGCCTATGCCGTCATTCCAAAAGGCGTGCAGCGCGACATTGTCACGTCTCTCCTGCCCGGCTGGTCCGGGACGCGGGCATGGGTTCTGGCCCGCCCGATGAGCGGATTGGCAGAAACCTTCAGCCAGATGATCGTTGAAGTGACACCCGGGGGCGGTGCGTCGCAAGGGGAGCCCGATGCCGCTGCCGAAGGCGTGATCTTTGTGACCGCAGGAGAGGGCAAGCTGGCGCTTGACGGAGCTGAGCATCTGCTGGAGCCGGGGGCCTATGCCTATCTTCCGGCCGGCCAGGTCTGGGGCCTGACGAGCACCGAGGGGCTGAACTTTGTCTGGGTGCGCAAGCGCTACGAGCCGGTGGCCGGCATTGCAGCGCCCGAGGCCTTCGTCACCTCCGACCAGGCGACGGCGGTGAATTGGATGCCCGGAGCGGAGGACATCTGGGGCACGCAGCGCTTTGTCGACACCGACGACCTGTCCCATGACATGCACGTCAACATCGTCACTTTCGGTCCGGGCGGGTCGATTCCGTTTGCCGAAACGCATGTGATGGAACACGGGCTTTACGTGTTGGAGGGCAAGGCCGTCTATCACCTGAATGGCGATTGGGTCGAGGTCGAGGCTGGCGATTTCCTCTGGCTTCGGGCCTTCTGCCCTCAGGCTTGTTATGCGGGTGGTCCGGGACCGTTCCGTTATCTTCTGTACAAGGACGTCAACCGCTTCCCGCCTCTGGGTGTGCCACGTTGATTGACGCCCAGCTTCTCCGCGTGGCCTATGACGAGGCATTGGCCGGTTTCAACGAAGGCGGCTGCCCCATCGGTTCCGTTTTGGCGAGAGGTGGCGACGTTGTCGCGCAAGGGCGCAATCAGCGCGTGCAAGGCGGTGATCCGATTGCACATGGCGAAATGGATGCGCTGCGGAAGGCCGGCCGGCAGAAGACCTACCGCGACACGGTCCTTTATACCTCGCTGAGCCCTTGCATGATGTGTTCTGGCACGATCGTCCAGTTCGGCATTCCGCGCGTCGTGATCGGCGACAACGTCAATTTCGGGGGCAATGAGGATTTCCTCCGCGCGCGGGGTGTTGAGGTGGTGGTGCTGAACGACCCCGACTGCATCGCGCTGATGGAGCGCTTTATCCGCGAGCGGCCAGAGCTTTGGGCCGAGGACATCGCCGAGGACTGAGTGCCTCCGGCGGGAGTATTTCCGGCAGACTGATGGGGATCAGGCGTGCATCACGGTAATGGGCGCCGGATAGCGGTGTTCTTCAAGGTTGTCGCCATCACCGATCCGATCGATCACAGCGAAAAGCCCCGGTGCATGAAGCGGTGTCAGGACGCCGTGCCAAGTACCGCGGTGGAAGTTGATGGCCTGGCTGGGCTGGGTCAGGAATGCAAGGGGCGTGCCGGGGCGACCGCCTGCGTCCGGGGCAACGACGACAAGGAACGGGTGTTCTGTCATCGGGACAAAGCATTGACTGCCTTCCGGGTGACGTTCGACCAGATCGAAATCGTAGGGCAAAGCGCGGGGTTCGGCGTTGAACAGGCTGACGCCCGCGCGCCCGTCGCCGAAGTCGAGGCGGGCGCGGTCGTGATAGCGCCCACAGAGCCCGGCATTGATCAGCTTGTCAGGGGCCCCGGCACATTCGAGCACGTCACCGAAAGGCGCAAAGGCCTCAGACGTCAGCGGGGTGGGGATGATCTTCACGGCAGGATGTCCTTCAATCGGAAATCGGCAATCCGTTCGACCTGACGACACGCTTCCTCAAACTCGGTGGCTCGGTCCTGGCCGATCCGCCGCTCGAACGCATCGAGGATGGATTCCTTCGTGTGGTCTCGTACTGCGATGATGAAGGGAAAGCCGAACTTGGACGTATAGCGCTGGTTCAGATCTTCGAAACGGGCCCGTTCGTCGTCGGTCAGGGCGTCGAGCCCGGCGGAGGCTTGCTCGGACGTTGATTCCGCAGTCAGGCGTTTCGCGGCGGCGAGTTTGCCCGCAAGATCAGGATGTGCGGTCAGAACGCCAAGGCGCTCGTCTGCGCTGGCGGTGCGAAAGACGCGGGCGAGCGCGTTCTGAAGGCCAGTGGCCGTGTCATGCATCGGCCCGAGTTCCAGATCGAATGCCCGGTCCGCGATCCAAGGGGAGTGTTCGAATATGCTGCCGTACCGATCCACGAAGGCGTCTCGGGTCATCTCGGACGGGCGATCGTACCGCTTGTTCGGATGGTTGGCGGCCCAGTGGTTGGCAATTTCGATCCGTTGCGGGAACCAGACCCCGCCTTTGGCTTGCGCGTAAGAAATGAAACGACGGAGCGCTTCGGCCCGGCCCGGTCGACCGACAAGGCGGCAATGCAGGCCCACCGACATCATGCGTCCCCCTTCGGCATGGAGGCAATCGAGGCTATCTTTCAGATAAGCCTCGAACTGGTCGCCGGAATTGAAGCCCTGCGGTGTGGCAAAGCGCAT
>CAZMKY010000642.1:0-5492 GCA_964566835.1 uncultured Rhodobacterales bacterium | reverse complement strand
AGCACGATCATCTTTTTCTCTGTCAAAACAGAAGAGTAGATGTCTGAATTCATCAAAAGATAAGACCCGTCACCGGTAAAGACGATGGTGTCGCGGTCCGGTTCCCGCTCAGCCTGCGCAATCCGCGCGCCCCACCCACCGGCAATCTCATAGCCCATGCAAGAGAAGCCAAATTCCACATCGACAGTGCCAATGCCAAGCGTCTTCCAATTGGCCGTCACTTCCGCTGGAAGACCGCCCGCCGCAGCAACGACGCGGTCCTTTGCGTGACAAAGGTCATTCACGACGCCAATGGCTTGTGCATAAGAGTTCGGACGGTTCCCGACGCGGGTATTGTCAGCGACATAGGCATCCCACTTCGCCCGCTCCTCGCGCGCCTCGGACGTCCATGCTGCAGGCGATGTGTAGTCCAGTTTGGCTTGTAGCGCGGGCAATGTCTGCTTTGCATCACCGATGACGGTCATGGCCATGTGTTTCGACGCATCGTGGCGGCCCACGTTCATGCCGATGAACCGGGCATCCTTTGCGAAAGCCGTCCAGCTGCCCGTGGTGAAATCCTGAAGACGGGTGCCGACGGCCAGAACGACATCCGCCTTTTCGGCAATCGCATTTGCGCTGTCGGATCCCGTGACACCGATGGGTCCGATGTTCAGATCGTGGTCATGCACGAGGTTCGCGCGCCCGGCGATGGTTTCAACGACGGGAATGCCCGTCGCCTCTGCAAAAGCCGTCAATTCCGCGACGGCATCGCCGTACTGAACCCCACCGCCCGCAATGATCATCGGACGTTCGGCCGACGCCAGCAAGGCTGCCGCATCAGCGATCTCTGCCGGGTCTGCGGCCTGGCTCCGAATGCGATGCACCCGCTTCTCAAAAAATGACGTTGGATACTCGTAGGTCCACCCTTGCACGTCCTGCGGCAACGCAATGAACGCGGGCCCGCAATCCGCAGGATCAAGCATTGTGCCAAGGGCTGCCGGCAGCGACTGGATCACTTGCGCCGGATGCGTGATACGGTCCCAATAACGGCTGACCGCCTTGAACCCATCGTTCAGCCCTAAGGCCGGATTTCCAAAGTGCTCCAACTGCTGCAGCACGGGGTCCGGCAATCGCGTCAGGAAGGCATCGCCGCAAAGCATCAGCACGGGCAAGCGGTTGGCATGTGCAAGCGCCGCAGACGTCATCAGGTTGGCTGTCCCCGGCCCTGCGCTGGCCGTGCAAAACATGAACCGTCGGCGCAGCCACGCCTTGGCATAGGCCGCAGCCGCGAATCCCATCCCCTGTTCGTTCTGGCCCCGATAGAGAGGCAACGTATCCTTGACGTCAGACAGGGCTTCACCAAGACACGTCACGTTTCCATGACCGAAGATACCGAAACCGCCACCGCAAAGACGCACTTCTTCGCCGTCAATCTCTATGAATTGCGCATCAAGATAGCGCACAATGGCTTGCGCCGTGGTCAGCGTTACCGTAGCGGCATCGGTCATCAAATCGTCCTCCCTTGGGCGTCGTTGGCCCAGCACTCAGTTTCCGTATTGACCGGGTGCATGAAACAACGATACTGGTTTTGCAACCGGTTGCAAGAATAATCGGGGCGGGAGGAAAAAGATGGCCGATATCGGAATCGGAATCGTAGGCGGCGGCTACATGGGCAAGGCGCATTCGGTCGCTTATGCCGCCGTGGGTGCCGTCTTCGAGACCGCTCTCAGGCCACGGCTTGAGATGATTGCGGCCTCTTCCCCGGTCAGCGCCGAACGATACAAAAACGCTTACGGTTTCGCGCGCGCTGCCAGGTCTTGGCAGGAACTCGTCGCCGACCCGAAAGTCGAAGCCGTGGTCATAGCCTCACCACAGGCACATCACCGCGACATCGCTCTCGCCGCCTTTGACTTGGGAAAACCGGTCTTTTGCGAAAAGCCATTGGGCACATCGCTTGAAGACAGTCGGGCTATGGTCGCCGCAGCCGAAGCGGCCGGTGTCGTCAACATGACCGGGTTCAACTACATTCGGACGCCGGCCTCTGAATATGCCCGACAGCTTTTGTCTGAAGGTCGGATTGGCGACGTTACACATGTGCGCGCCGAACACACCGAGGATTTCTTCGCCGACGCTGAAGAGCCTGCAACTTGGCGCTGCCAAGGACGCGAAAACGGGGCCATGGGGGATCTGGCGCCGCATATCATCAATGCGGTGCATGCTCTGGCGGGTCCAATCGACCGTTTGGTTGCCGACATCGAAACCGTCCACGCAACACGCGGCGGCATCGAAGTGACAAACGACGATCAGGCCACCCTTCTCGTCCGTTTTAAAAGCGGCGTCTCGGGCTCTCTCTTTGTCAGTCGCGTGGCGACGGGCCGGAAGATGGGCTACGCCTATGAGATTTCGGGCACGAAAGGTGCAATCCGCTTCGATCAGGAAGATCAAAACGCGCTCTGGCTCTATCTCATGGAAGGACCAGAGGCCGAGCGTGGTTTCCGCAAGATCCTGACCGGTCCTGCGCATCCCAACTATCTCGCCTTTTGTCAGGGTCCGGGCCATGGCACTGGATACCAGGACCAGATCATCATTGAGGCGAAGGACTTCCTCACCGCCATCCATACCGGGCACTCCATGTGGCCGGACTTCAAGGAAGGCGCAGAAGTCAACAAAGTGGTCGCGGCAGCATTTGCGTCGCACGACAGTGGAAATTGGGTCCGGCTTTCGGACTTCTAGACAAGGATCAAGAGACCATGATCACGATTGGCAACGCGCCCTGCAGTTGGGGTGTCGAGTTCGCGGATGATCCGCGCAACCCTTCCTGGCGTCGCGTTCTGCAAGAGAACGCCGAGGCGGGCTATACCGGGATCGAACTTGGTCCCGTTGGCTTCATGCCCGAAGACCCAAGCGAGCTGGGCGAAGCCTTGGAAGAATATGGTCAGACGCTGGTCGGCGGCGTTGTGTTCCGGCCCTTCCACGATCCCGGCGCATGGGATGATGTGATGGATGGTGCCGTGCGCACCTGTAGAGCCTTGAAGGCCCACGGCGCTGAGCATCTGGTCCTGATCGACAGCATCTCGCCCCGCCGTGCACCCACTGCTGGCCGCGCTGACGAGGCCGAGCAGATGGACAAGGCCGAATGGACTGCATTCCGCGACCGCATCGCCACCGTGGCCAAGATGGGCGCAGAGGAATACGGCCTGACTGTTGGCATGCATGCCCATGCCGCGGGCTTCATCGACTTTGAGCCGGAGCTTGAGCGTCTGCTCAGTGAGGTGGACGAAAAGATCATGAAGATCTGTTTCGATACCGGCCACCATTCCTATGCAGGCTTCGATCCCGTGGCGTTCATGGACCGTCATATCGACCGGATCAGCTATATGCATTTCAAGGACATCGACCCGACTGTAAAGGCAGACGTGATTGCGAAGCGTACTGGTTTCTATGATGCGTGCGGACAAGGCATCTTCTGTAATCTGGGTGACGGCGATGTCGACTTCCCGGCCGTGCGCCAGCGCCTTCTGGATGCAGGTTTCGACGGCTGGTGCACAGTCGAACAGGACTGTGATCCGGCCGGCGACACATCGCCAGTCGACGATGCGAAACTCAACCGCGCCTATCTGGCCTCCATCGGCTTCTGAGAAGGATCTATCACCATGGCGAAACTGAAATGGGGCATGATTGGCGGCGGCAAAGGCAGCCAGATCGGACCGGCCCACCGTCTTGGCGCGGGCCTCGATGGTGCATTTGAAATGGTCGCAGGCGCGCTCGACCATATTCCAGAGGCTGGCCGTTCGTACGCTAAGGAACTGGGCATTGCCGATGATCGCGCCTATGGCGACTGGAAGGAATTTCTGGCCGCTGAAAGCGCTCGGGAAGATCGCGTCGACCTGGTGACCATCGCCACCCCCAATTCCACACACTATGAGATCGCCAAAGCGTTTCTGGAGGCCGGCTTTCACGTTCTTTGCGAAAAGCCGATGACGGTAACCGTAGAGGACGCCAATGACATCGTAGAGACGTGCCGTCGCACCGGAAAGATCTGCGCGGTCAACTATGGCTACTCCGGGTACTCACTGGTCCGGCATATGCGCGCTATGATCGCACGCGGCGATCTGGGCGATGTGCGCGTGGTGGTTGCGGAATTCAGCCACGGACATCACGCCGACGCCGCGCAAGCTGACAATCCGCGCATTCGCTGGCGCTATGACCCAGCGCAAATGGGCGTCTCGGCACAGTTTGCCGATTGCGGCATTCACGCGTTGCATATGGCAAGTTTCGTGACCGGGCAGAACGTGACCAAGCTGTCAGCAGACTTTGCTTCGACCATCTCAAGCCGGGAACTTGAAGATGATGCGATGGTCAACTTCCGCATGGACGGTGGCGCCGTCGGGCGTCTTTGGACGTCTGCGGTCGCCGTGGGGCGGATGCATGGTCTGACGCTACAGGTCTTCGGCGAAAAAGGTGGCCTGAGATGGGCACAGGAACAGCCGAACCAGCTTTATTGGACGCCGACGAATGGCCGTGTGCAGGTCATTGAGCGTGGCGAAGCCGACCTCTCACCAGAAGCAGACCGCACGACCCGCGTCACAATCGGCCACGCCGAAGGCATGCCGCTTGCCTTCGCCAACATCTATGCCGACCTGGCCGAGGCGATCAGGGCCGAGAAGGACGGGCGCGAAATGGATCCGGCCGCGGATCTCTATCCCCGTGCGGAAGATGGCTTGCGGTCAATGGTGGCTGTGCATCAGGCCGTGGCGTCGGCAAAGGATGGCGGGACTTGGGTCAACGCCATTCCAGAAATTCTGGCTTAGGCACCTATTGCCTCCGAAGCGTCCCGCGTTCGATGACCTTACAGTCAAAGAGCCGCGCTTCGGGGGCGACATCTTCGTCGGCCAGCATCTTTTGGACCAGCTCAATCGACGCATCAACGATCTGGTCGATCGGGTTGTGAATTGTCGTCAGATTGATGTTTTCCCAACGGGCCATTTCCATGTCGTTCAGCCCGATCAGGCCGAGATCTTCGGGCACGCGAAGCCCGCTATCCTTTGCCGCTGACAAGGCGCCGATTGACAGGACATCATCGCCGCAGAAATACGCCTGTGCTGGATCTCCTTCGAGAAGACGCAACATCTCTTTCCGGCCGGCATCAAATGAATAGGCTTCCGCAAAAGAAACCGTCACGTCGATCTCTGGGTGCGCAGCCATGACTTCCTGAAAGCCGGAAAGACGATCTTGCGTCGATGTCGCGCTTTCAGGACCGGCCATCATGCCAATCTTCCTGTAGCCATAGTCGATCAGCGTCCGGGCTGCCAAACGACCGGCAACGATGTTGTCGATACCGACCACATTGATGGTGTTGCGACCGGTATGGCGGCCGAATGAATGCACGACACGGACACCCGCATCGTGAAACCGACGTGCAAAGCTTTCCGGCAAAGTCGAGGAAGCGACAATCACGGCATCGACCGAGTACTGCCTCAGCATCTGCACGGAATTCTCTGGATCGGTTTCAT
>CAZMKY010000641.1:0-2578 GCA_964566835.1 uncultured Rhodobacterales bacterium | reverse complement strand
TCTATTCTGCCGCGATCCGTGCCACCTCGGTCGGCGTACAGAATTCCGTCAAAACGTCGGTATAGTCCGGATCCTCACTTGCCAGCGTCAAAGTTGCAGCAAGCATGCCCTGTTTCGAGCCACAGTCGAATCTCCGCCCCGAAAACTCAAAGCCAACAAGTCCGATGCCCTCGATCCCTGCGGCAATGGCATCGGTCAATTGGATCTCGCCGCCGGCGCCGGGCGTGGTTTGTGAAATCGCGTCGAAGATCGATCCATCAAGTACATAGCGCCCGACAACGGCGACATTTGACGGTGCGTCGGCGGCGGCAGGCTTTTCGACCATGCCATCGGCATGGGTCAATGTCCCTTTTTCGCTACGGACGGAAAGGACGCCGTAAGACGAGACCTGATCTAGGGGGACCCGCATCGTTGCAACCATGTGGCCTGCTTCGGTCTGGCCATAAGCGTTGATCATTTCCGAAAGGCATCCAGGTGCCCCCAAGATAAGATCGTCAGGCAGGATGACGGCAACGGCGCCAGGCAAGGCATGTTCTGCCGCGCAACCGACGGCGTGCCCTAGCCCCAAGGGTTCATCTTGCATCACGAAAACGACGTCGTGTTCGTCTTCGTCCAAGGCTGCGTCTTCAAGGTCGCGCGCCGCGCGGGCTTTTCCACGTTCGCGCAGCGTCCGAACAAGATCTTCGTCCGCCATAACGTGCCGTTCAATCGCCGACTTGGAGGGATGAGACACGAAGATCATACGCTCGATCCCGGCGTCGCGGGCTTCGTTGATGGCGTATTGAATCAGCGGTGTGTCGATGACAGGTAAAAGCTCTTTCGGAGTGGCCTTCGTCGCGGGCAAAAACCGTGTCCCTAGACCGGCAACGGGAAAGATAGCAGTCCGTACTGCACGCTGGTTCATTTGCAATTTTACCTCCGTTCGCGCTGCGGTGCAGCGGCAATTCACAAACACTCGGCCAAAGGGCAACACCCAAGAGCGTATCCGCCACACTGACGCGTGATCTCAAGAATAGTTCCACATTTCTTCGAGTTCCATTTTCAGAGCTTTTCTTAAGAAATGTTGAAGCAGGTCCGATCAGGCCAAGTTTTGTTGGCTCAACCGCCGTCGTCTTTGCGCTCTTGGTGAATTCGGATTCAGAATTGCGCATAAATTGTGCAGAATATCGCCTGAAAGCCTATAAGAGGCTCAATGGTTCTGCGGCGCAGCGTAATCCGTCGACTTTGGAACCAACACCAGACCTACACGTTTAGAACCCGGAACAAGGCAGCCATGTTATGACACTCAAAGACAGCGATGCGGCGGATAAGTCGACGCAGCCATATGACAAAGTGGCCGTTCTTGGCGCCGGAGCTTGGGGCACGGCCTTGGCCATCGTGGCGCATGAGGCTGGTCGCGATGTAGCGCTTTGGGGGCGAAGCGCCCCAACCGTTGACGAGATCAACACACGCCACACTTCAGAGCGCTTCCTGCCGGGGGTGTCGCTGCCAGAAGGCCTGAAGGCGGACACGGATCTTGCCAGGACCGTCGGTGGCGGAGATGTCGTACTGATCGTCACGCCTTCAAATACGTTGCGCAAACTGGCACGTGACATCCGCCCCGATCTGCAGCCAGGCGTGCCGATCGTGCTTTGCGCAAAAGGGATCGAAGTTGATACCGGTCTTCTGTTGAATGAAGTCGCAGTGGAGGAATTGCCCGGCCATCCGATCGGCGCTTTGTCCGGTCCCACCTTCGCGCGCGAGACGGCGATGGGTCACCCAACCGCAGCGACGATCGCATTTCCGTTCGCCTACAAGGATCGCATTCATCCTCAAGCCAGCCCGGCAGCGCGTATGGCGCTTTCCTTGGGCACGTCGGCCTTCCGACCCTATATCTCGGACGACTTGGTCGGCGTGGAAGTGGCCGGCGCCGTCAAGAACGTCATCGCAATCGCGTGTGGCATCGTTACGGGCGCTGGCTTTGCTGAAAACACCCGCGCTGCCCTGATCACGCGCGGCATGGATGAAATGAAGACGCTGGCCGAAGCACTTGGCGGTCGACGCGAAACCGTTACTGGCCTGTCCGGTGCCGGCGACCTGACACTAACCTGCTCCTCGACCACGTCTCGGAACATGTCGCTTGGTGTTCAATTGGGACAGGGCTTGGCTCGCAAAGACTGTTTTGAGGGGCGTCCGGTCGTCGTTGAAGGCGAGTTGAATGCGAAGTCGGTTCGCCACCTCGCGCAACGCATCGGCGTTTCGCTTCCGATCTGCGAAGCCGTCTATGCCGTCCTGCACGAAAACGCGGACCTTGCGCAGACCTTTTCCAATCTCTGGGCGAGGCCGTTGAAAGCAGAGCCGAAGGGTATGTCGCTAGAGCTCGATAACCCCGTTCAATCCACCCCTTTCGAAGGAGACTGACGCACACATGCGACCTGATATGAAGGATCGAAGATTTGTACTGGCGACGGATCTTGATGGGACGTTCCTTGGCGGCAGCGATGCCGACCGGCGTGCACTTTATCAGTTCATTGAAGATAACCGGCAGACCGTCGGGCTTGTCTTCGTCACTGGACGCGATCCTGAGTTCATCGCAGAT
>CAZMKY010000640.1:0-2273 GCA_964566835.1 uncultured Rhodobacterales bacterium | reverse complement strand
AAGCAGGTCATTCCGGCCCGCATCACATTCGTGGACATTGCCGGTCTGGTGAAGGGCGCGTCCAAAGGCGAAGGCCTAGGCAATCAGTTTCTGGCCAACATCCGCGAAGTTGACGCGATTGCGCATGTGCTGCGCTGCTTTGAAGACGGTGACGTGACCCACGTGGAAGGTCGTGTGAACCCGGTCGAGGACGCCGAGACGATTGAGACTGAACTGATGCTGGCAGATCTGGAGAGCATCGAGAAGCGCCTGCAAAACCTCGTTCGGAAGATCCGGGGCGGGGACAAGGAAGCCGTGTTGCAAGAACGGCTTTTGAACGCGGCCAAGGCCGCACTGGAAAGTGGCAAACCCGCACGAACGGTCGAAGTCGCGGATGAGGACCAGAAGGCTTGGTCCATGTTGCAGCTCTTGACGTCGAAACCTGTTCTCTACGTCTGCAACGTTGCCGAAGACGAGGCCGCCACGGGCAATGCCCATTCCGCCGCCGTCGAGGCGATGGCAGCAGAGCAGGGCGCGGGCGCCGTGGTCATTTCGGCCAAGATCGAAGAAGAGATCGCGCAGCTTGAGGCAGAAGAGGCCGAGATGTTCCTCGGTGAACTCGGTCTCGAAGAGGCGGGGTTGGATCGTTTGATCCGCGCTGGATACGACCTTTTGGGCCTACAGACGTACTTCACCGCTGGTCCGAAAGAAGCTCGCGCGTGGACGATCTCGGAAGGCATGATGGCGCCCCAGGCCGCCGGTGTGATCCACGGTGATTTCGAGAAGAAATTCATCCGCGCAGAAACAGTGGCCTACGACGATTACGTCGCGCTGGGTGGCGAGGCGAAGGCACGCGAGGCCGGGAAGCTGCGCGCTGAAGGCAAGTCCTACGTGGTCAAGGACGGCGACGTCCTGCACTTCCTTCACGGCGGCTGATCCGGCGGGAAAATCCCGAAGCAACGCCCCGTTTTGCACTTGTTCTTGGGCGCAGTCGCTCATAGAGAGGTCAGCGGAGACGTGGCCGAGTGGTCGAAGGCGCTCCCCTGCTAAGGGAGTAGGCCCGAAAGGGTCTCGTGGGTTCGAATCCCATCGTCTCCGCCACCTTTCCCATGAAAGAAAGACCGTGGATCCCGCTCACATTGGGAATCGGGGGCGAGTAGAGCCTTTCCGATCCACCAGCCAACGACCGGACCATTGCGGCGTGGCAGCGACATGCCGAGAGAAACAGCACGAAGTCGCAGGATCGGCACCTATCGACGATCTGCGAGTTCGAGACGACGTTCCGGTTCGTCGTTTTCTGCCGCCCCTGAGACGTCTTTCCTAGAGTCGGAAGTCAAACCGACGCCAACATGTCATGTACCTTCTGCATGGGCCTGGACGAGTTCAGCTTTGTTGCCCCTGTAGATTTCCGGCGACCCAGTTGTCGGGTAGAATTCCAAAGGCAGTTTGTCGTGCGGGAGAGATGTACAATGAGCAAGACGACCCGCCGCTTCTTCCATTGAGAAAGATGCAGCCTGGCATCTTCTGGTCCATCGTCACCAGCAGCCGACCGGAGCAATGTGCTGTTGGCACCGTGGCCCCACGTGGTCCCAATCCAAGGACCGGGTCGATCGACCGGACAATCGCGCGGTCAAGCGTGGTCTGGGCTGTGTGTAGCGCGCGCAAGATAGCCTGTGCAAATGGAGCAAGGTCTTGCGCCGAGGACCGTAAGCATCCGGCCACTGCGAGGCTTTGATAAGATCGAGGCCGAAATAGCCTTGCCGTTCGATGCCCAGGGTTTCGCGAAGCGGCCGACCAAAGCGGAAATAAGTAATTTGGCAGGCCGCTGGTATGTGTCGTCAAACGCTCTGGCGTTATCCAGTCGGGGACGTCCATTCAAGTTTTGACTTCTCGCGCACCGGGGCCTTGGGGTCGATCTTGCCTTCTTCGATGAGCCTACTGGGTAGGATCGCCGCGAACACCTTGGTGATGGACGCAATTTCGAAGATCCAATCCTCGTCACGCTTGGCTGAGATCTGCGGACAGGATTGGCAACCGGTTACGTCTCGATCCCGAAGCCAGAATGCGACGACCGCATGGTACGGTCTCTCGCACGGTCTCATCATGGACCGGATCAGCTTTGTCTATGCGTTCCGATCTACCATTACTTTTCAATCCCGGCCGTCAGGAATGCGCGAATGGTGCTGAGTGTCGCGTCCGGGTTGTCCCAGATCACATCATGACCAGCGTCGGCGATGACGCTGAGGTCTGCGCTGTTGAAAAAACTCTGATGCCGCTCTTGCAGCTTGGGGCCA
>CAZMKY010000639.1:0-2486 GCA_964566835.1 uncultured Rhodobacterales bacterium | reverse complement strand
TGCCCTCGGACTCGCTGGGCAGCACAAGCACGCTAGCTTCATTCGAAAAAGCATCCCCCCAATCGGCACGACGGCCATGAAAGGCAACGCGGTCTTTTGCAATCGAGGTGTTCGCGCGTCGCTTCAACTCGGCTTCAATTGGTCCTTCCCCAACGACGTCCAGCGCGACATCGGGAAATGTCACTTCCAAAGCCTCGATAAGAAGATCCACACGTTTTTGCGGCGCCAGACGTCCAACGGTCAGCAAGCGCTCCGCACGTCCTTCAAAACGCACACGTCGCTGCTCGGTCGCAAGGCCGTTCGAAATCGTTGTGGTTTTTCGGCGCAAACCAAGCAAGCCCCGCAACGAAATGGGTTTCGGCAGGACAGGATAGTTCGGAACGACCTTGTGCGCGCCAAGATGGACGACGTATTGCAGCCTGTCTCGCACCGCGCCCCAACCGCGCGCGCGCGGCTTTCTCCTGTCTCCACTGATCACCTGCACGCCTTCAAGTCGTGCAGCCAGCATTGCAGGAAATGTCAGTCGCTCGGGCAACCAAAGCTGCACGATATCAATGCCTTCCTCGCGGATAACTTCTCGAACGCGGGCGAAGACATGTCCAAACGAAAGGGTCTCGAAGCACAAAACAGGAAAGGACACGTCCTGCACATTCACGCGTGGAACCAAGACGATGTGCTGGTGACGCGACGCGCCAATCAACAGCTGAAGCTGCTTTTCAGCGCCTCCCTTTTCGAGATGGGCAATGATGTGAAGCACCCGCACCATGGCGTCACGCACCTCTCACCGTTCCCGATTGTCGATGGACGTCGCGATGTTGAGCGGGTTCAGGAGCGTTTCGGTGATCCGCTGCGCGACGGCGCTGATTTCTTCCAGACGGCTGTTGGCAACGTAGACCAGGTCCCCGTCTTCCATCTCGAACTCCGCGATCGTGAAGAACCCCGTCGGCTCTGTCAGGTCGAAGCGGTAGATCGTCGAAATCTCTTCCCCGGGCAAAGTTGCTGTGTCGACGCCCAGCATGGAAACCAACTTCCGTGGCGACTGCCGATAGACAAAAATCCCTGCCGGATCAGCCCGACGGTTCACGGGGCCGCCAATCTCGCCCAGAACGTCCGCGAGCGTTAGGCCAGCTTCATTGAAGTTCAGCGTTTCATTGTCGTCCGTCGCACCCAGAATTGTAACCGAATGGTCAAAGGGCTGCACCGACACGACATCGCCCGGACGCAAATGAACATTGAGCGCGGGATTGTTATAAACATCCAGCAGGGGCGCAGTGCGGGTCTCATCACTGCGGCTCAACTGGACTTCCAAGGCGCCAAGGCTTTCGGTTGGTCCACCGGCGAGCGATATGAAATCGCGAAGCCGTGCATCGCCTCGGGTATATGGAAACGACCCCGGGGTTCCCACAGAGCCAACGACCGAGACCAGCGCTCCGTCGCGGCGTGCTATGTCGACGACAACCGCAGGATTGACGAGCACTTCGCCCAGCTTGCGATCCAGAAAGGCTTCCAGCTGCGGCACGGTCTTTCCTCGCGCAGATACGCGTCCAATCGGCGGCACGTTGATGGTGCCCGCCTCGGACACGATCTGTGGCGGCAATGGCGTCGCCGCCAATGGACCGACCCGAGAGTTGGCGAAATCGATGAAGCCGCTTTCGTTGGTCGAGACCAAGGAGACATTCAAGAGATCACCGCTGCGCACGACAACCCGGCCGCGCCCGGGATCCTGAAAAAACGCATTCGCCGTTTGGCTGAAAGCGTTTACGGTAAATGCGACATCCCGATTGACGTTGACCAAGGCAAACCGCTGCGCGGCTTCTGCAACAGCCTCGTTGCGCGACGATGCGACCACGGCCCCACCATCGGACACGATCTCATTTGACCGTGGTCCAACGCTGGAACATGCGACCAGCAGAAGGCAAAGCGGATATGATACCGCCCGTTTAAACATGCCCAGCCTCAAGTGCTCTTTGTATTTTTCTATGGTTTTGCGTGCCGTGGCGGCATGTGGCAACCCACACCTGTGGCAGAATGGCACCCCTGTGGATAACGTGTCACAGGCGAGATCGGTGAATTCAGGCCGTCGTGACACCCCGAGACGGAAGGCTCTAGCTGAGGCATGGCGACCAAGTCTGCTTCTCTGACCCGGCCTTTGGCTTTTGGATGTGCAATCGCAAGTGCAGCCGCGCTGTGGGCCGTGTCCCAGTCTGCGCCTGCTCTTACCCATTCCCTCAGGAGCGACGGCCTGTTCGGTGACTGGCGAACCGTGCGGCCCGCCGCGCTCTATCACGATGCCGATTATGCATACGAGATTGGCTTTGCTTATCTGCAAGCCGACTTGCTGTTCGCCGAAGCGACAGAGCCGCAAGGCGAGCTTGCGACAGTCGAAACCGCTGCAGACAGGGCGAACGCCGCCATTCAGTATCTGAGGCGATCGGTTGAAGCCAGTCCCGGCAATGCACGCGCATGGTCCGCGCTGGCTTGGGCCT
>CAZMKY010000638.1:0-1927 GCA_964566835.1 uncultured Rhodobacterales bacterium | reverse complement strand
GCGACGCCCTTCAACAGAATTTCTAATGCAGCTAGACCTCGACAAGGTTATCGTCGTCATCCTTGTCCGGATCGTTGTGCTCCATATCAAAATCCAGACCGTGCGCCGCCCGGATCTTATCCTCGATCTCATAAGCCACGGATGGGTTTTCCTTCAGGAACATCTTGGAGTTCTCGCGACCCTGTCCGATCCGCTCATCACCATAGCTGAACCAAGCGCCGGACTTTTCAACAACACCAGCCTTCACGCCAAGGTCGAGCAGCTCGCCGTTCTTTGAAATACCTTCGCCATACATGATGTCGAACTCGACCTGTTTGAATGGCGGCGCAACTTTGTTCTTCACGACCTTCACGCGGGTTGCGTTGCCCACGACCTCGTCACGATCCTTGATCGCGCCGATCCGGCGAATATCGAGGCGAACGGAAGAATAGAACTTCAACGCGTTACCACCTGTTGTTGTTTCAGGAGAACCGAACATCACACCAATTTTCATACGGATCTGGTTGATGAAGATCACTGTGCATTTCGACTTGGAAATCGAACCGGTCAGCTTGCGCATGGCCTGGCTCATCAGGCGGGCCTGCGCACCGACCTGGTGGTCGCCCATGTCGCCTTCCAGTTCCGCCTTCGGCGTCAACGCGGCAACCGAATCGACCACCACCATGCTGACCGCACCAGAGCGGACCAGCGTGTCGGCGATTTCCAGCGCCTGTTCACCCGCGTCAGGTTGCGAGATCAGCAGTTCATCCAGATCGACACCGAGTTTCTTGGCATAGGAAGGGTCGAGCGCGTGCTCCGCGTCCACGAAGGCGCAGACGCCGCCCTTTTTCTGTTCTTCCGCGATGCAGTGCAGGGTCAGCGTCGTCTTGCCCGAGCTTTCCGGCCCGTAGATCTCGATGATCCGGCCCTTCGGGATGCCCCCGATACCCAGCGCGATGTCGAGCCCGATCGAGCCGGTGGAGGTCGCCTCCACATCCATCACTGCATTGTCCTGCCCGAGCTTCATGATAGAGCCCTTGCCGAACTGGCGCTCGATCTGTCCGAGCGCGCTTTCCAACGCTTTCTGCTTGTCCATTGCCCGTCTTTCGCCGAGGTCCAGAAGACTGCTGTTTGCCATCTGTTTGCTCCCTTATTTCACATCACCGATACACCGGCAATGTCGCTCTTGTTCGCCTCTTGTTCTCGTGAAACCTTGTGAGACCAAAAAGAGAACATTTCAAGTAAAATTTTTCTTTTTCCAATCTGGGGGCAATAAGTTTAAGAAAGGTAAAACCGACGGGCATGGGTGAGCGCACGTTCAACTCCTGCGATACAGGCCAGTGTAATATGTTGATTTTCATACGGGAAAAACTTGTATTTTTTGCGACCCCGAAGACCGCGTCGACCTCGATCGAGATGGCTCTGGGGCCGGTGGCCGACATCCGGATCTCTCGTCTGCCCAATGCCAAGCACACGCCCTATCGCAAGTACAAGCGCCTGCTGGAGCCCTACGTCCTGACGCTGACAGGCGATGAGCCCGATGCAGTCGCCGTGATCCGCGAGCCGGTGGACTGGCTGGGGTCGTGGTACCGCTACCGTTCGCGTGACGCCTTGGCCGGCACGGCCAACTCCACCGCCGGGGTTAGCTTCGATCAGTTCGTGGAGGCGTACCTGTCGGACGACCCGCCCGAGTTCGCGCGGGTGGGTAGCCAGGCGCGCTTCATGTCGGACAAGGACGGAATGCTGGGGATGACGCACCTGTTCCGCTACGAGGACATAGATGGTTTGGTGCGGTTCCTGCAGAACCGGCTCGGCAAGCAGTTCACGCTGGGCCGTGCCAATGCCTCCCCTCCCGGCGAAGTCGAGCTATCACCCGCCCTGAGGGCGGAGTTGGAACGGGCGTACGCGGAAGACTTCGAGCTTTATGAGCGTTTGCGTCCCGCCGAGT
>CAZMKY010000637.1:0-8039 GCA_964566835.1 uncultured Rhodobacterales bacterium | reverse complement strand
GATGTACACTCTCCCGACACGACCCGTTCTGAACTTCGTCCGCACACTTGGCGAACATTCACTCGTTACGCGATTGCTAGGGCGAGAGCTGGACCTCTCTCAATCGCCAATGATGATGTTTTCGCCGACCGCTTGGGCATTAGTTAGACGAAGTTTTAAACGAATGAGACAACATTTGGAAAGTTTCCCTACTAAGACACTAGATATGGCCACATATGGTTTCTGTAACAGGGCCAATAATTTTGGCGACTTCAGCTAACCGCCTGTTTTCCTTAGCCATGGCGGATCTTCTGTTTCTGCCGCTGGGACAATAAACGGCCAGCGTTTGTGAATTAAGGCAGCGAAAACGCGTGAATCTTGGGGTCCGAGCGCGTGGAAACAGTTTGTTCACGACCTCAAAGGACATCACATTGCGCGGACGCAGCCGAATTGGTTTCGAAAATTGCGGACGGATTTCGGGGGCTCGGCCCCGTTCTGGTGACAATCTGTCAGAACCGCCGCAATCGTTAACCGATCTTTAGAATCGCGCCGTGCCCCGTGGTTGCGCTTGACGCCCTCGCGGGAAAAAGCCGATCTAGCGCCATGACAGACTATGCATTTCCTCCCGCCCCGATCCCTGGCCTGGCAATTCAGGGCAGCGATAGCCGCTTTCCTGTAAGACGGGTCTACTGCATCGGACGGAATTACGCCGATCACGCACGCGAGATGGGCCACGATCCGGATCGCGAGGATCCGTTTTTCTTCCAGAAGAACCCGAACAACCTCTGGCAGTCGTCAGAAATGGCCTATCCCCCCGGAACACAGGATCTGCATCACGAAGTCGAACTGGCCATGGCGCTGAAGGACGGCGGGCGTAATATCCCCCTTGCAGACGCGATGAACTGTGTCTGGGGCTATGCCGTGTCGCTGGATATGACGCGCAGGGACCTGCAAGGCGTCGCGAAGAAGGCGGGCCGCCCGTGGGAGATCGGCAAGGCGGCCGAGCAATCGGCGCCGATCGGCCTGCTGGTTCCCGCCGACGCCGCAGGCGACGTGGAGGACGCGCGCATCAAGCTGTCCGTCAATGGGACCGAACGCCAAAGCGGAACTGTTTCCCAGATGATCTGGAAAATGCCCGAGATCATCAGCTACCTGTCCGAATACTTCGAGCTTGCCGCGGGCGATGTCATTTTGACGGGGACGCCGGCGGGCGTCGGACCCGTCGGCATCGGCGATCGCTTGATAGCTGAAGTCGATGGTCTTCCCAGCCTCGACGTGACGATCACCGGTTGAGATGTGCGATTGGGAACAGGCGGGGAAACCCACGAATTCCCGAAGGACTTCTTCCGCGTTGCAGAGTGATCCTGTAGGCTGAAGTGACAGGGCCCGCGCATGCCTGTGTTGTTGGCGCGGCTCATCCATTTCTCAGCCCCTTGGGGACTGCACTTGATCAGCTTCGTCTTCAGACGCCTTTCAGTCGCGATACCGACGCTTTTGACACTGATCGTCTTTTCCTTCCTGTTGATGGAAGCCGCGCCGGGTTCGCCCTTTGGGCCAGACAGGAACGTGCCGTCCGAAGTCATGGCACGGCTTGAGGCGTTTTATGGCCCCGATCGTCCCCTATTGGAGCGCCTGAGTACGTATGTCTGGAATGTCGTGATCGCCTTCGATTTCGGACCTTCCTTCGTGTTCGAAGACCGGACGGTCAACGACGTCATCGCGCAAAGCTTTCCAATCACGCTGAGTTACGCGATCTGGGCGTTTGCGATTGCTGTCATCGTCGGGTCTGGCCTTGGGATCATGGCGGCGGTCCGCCATGGCTCATGGCTTGATTATCTGGCCGTCGGCATTTCATTCGGTGCGCGGGTCCTGCCCAGTTACATCATGGGACCAATTCTGATCCTGCTTTTCGCCCTTTCGCTTGGCGGACATGCAAGTGAAACGCCGCGAGGCGGGCAGTGGTCGTTGGCCATCCTGCCGGTCATCGCTCTGGCCACTTATTACGCGGCTACGATTGCACGAATGTCGCGGACTTCGATGCTGGATGTCTTGAACTCAAACTTCATCCGCACGGCGCGCGCCAAGGGCCTGCCGGAAAAACGCATCGTTCTCAGGCATGCGCTCAAGCCGGCCATGATGCCCGTCTTGGGTTATCTCGGTCCCGCCTTTGTCGGCCTGATGACCGGAGCGATTGCGGTCGATGTGATTTTCTCGACCGGAGGGATCGGTCAGTATTTCGTGGAAGCCGCACGTGCCCACGACTATGCGATGATCGTCGCAATTACGATCCTCATGGGGGCGGTCACGCTTTCCTTCAAACTTATTGTCGACATTGCCTTCGCATGGATCGACCCGAAATTCCGGGTCTGACATGAAGCGCCGCCCACCACTCCGACGGAACACTGTTCCGACCCCGGCCGTCACTGCGGCCACGACGACCGTGGACACAGGCATCGTGGAAGCCAGATCCGAATGGGCCGACGCAAGATCCCGGTTCCTTGGGAACAAGGCGGCGGTGTTCGGGCTGTGTATCCTGGCCATCGTCCTGGTCTTCGCTGTTTTCGGTCAGCTTATTGCGGGTTGGACGCAAGCCGGCGAGGCTCAAAGCGGTGTTGGCCGCGGCGGGGCGTTTGGGCGAGATCTGATTGCCCAAAGCGCGCAAGGCATACGGATGTCCTTGACCGTCGGCATTCTGGGCACGTTGATCGCGGTCGTGGTCGGGACGCTTTGGGGGACGATGGCCGGCTATAACGGCGGGCGGACCGACCGGGTCATGATGCGGATCGTCGAAGTCCTGATGTCGATCCCATTTGCGCTGCTTTTGATCCTTGCGCTCGTGATTTTGGGCTGGCCGACGCTTGTGCTGGTCATCGGCATCGGATTGATTAGTTGGTTCGATCTGGCGCGTGCCGTGCGCGCACAGACAGTTTTGATCAAGAACAATGAATTCGTCGAAGCCGCCATCGCGACAGGCGTTTCGGACCGGATGATCCTGAAACGCCATATCATTCCGAACCTGCTTGGTGTCGTGATTGTCTATGCTTCGCTACTTGTGCCTACGATTATCGTCCTTGAAGGCTTCATTGGCTTTCTGGGGCTTGGCGCAGAAGCGCCTAATGCCTCTCTCGGCGCTGTGATTTCGGCCGGAACTGGCCAGATCCAAAGCGGTGCATGGTGGCCATTGGTTTTGCCTTTGTCATGCTTCGTCGCGACAATTTCCGCATTCTACCTTATCGGCGACGGCCTTCGCGACGCACTTGATCCGGAGGGTCGCTGACATGGCCTTGCTGGACGTTAACAACCTGAACGTGACCTTCCAGACCGACCAAGGTGTGGTCAAAGCGGTCGACGGCGTGAGCTTCTTCATCAATCCGGCCGAGGCCATCGCGATTGTCGGTGAAAGCAAATCCGGCAAGAGCCAGACGGCCTTCGCAATAATGGGCCTTCTGGCGCGAAATGGAACGCAATCGGGCGAAATCAGCTTTGAGGGAAAGCGGATTGACGGCTTGCCGACGGAGGATCTGAACAGGATCCGGGCTGCCAAGATCGGCATGATTTTTCAGGACCCAATGACATCCCTGAACCCCTACTTGCGCATCTCGGAGCAGATGGCCGAAGTTTTGGTTCTGCACAAAGGCATTAGCTGGAAAGAGGCCGAAAGCGAAGCTGCAAGGATGCTGGATGCCGTGCGCATTCCCGAAGCGCGTGCACGCCTGCAGCTTTACCCGCACGAATTCTCTGGCGGGATGCGACAGCGTATCATGATCGCGATGGCGCTCTTGTGTCGTCCCAAGCTGCTGATTGCGGACGAGCCGACGACCGCCTTGGACATCACGGTTCAGGCGCAGATCCTCGATTTGCTGAATGAAGTCCGGCAGGAATTTCACACCGCAATCATCCTGATCACCCATGATTTGGGCATCGTAGCTGGCGCATGCAGCCGCACGCTTGTCATGTATGGCGGGCAAATGATGGAAAGTGGCGAGACCCGGAACATCTTCGCCCGCCCGACGCATCCCTACACGAAGGGCCTGTTGAACGCGTTGCCGAGACTGGACGCTGACCATGCGGCCTTGCCCATAATTGAAGGCGAGCCGCCGAACATGACGCACGCGAAAGATGGGTGTCCGTTTGCCCTACGCTGCGCCAATCGCGTCGCACGTTGCAGCACCGTTCGCCCCGTGCTGACCTCCATCGACGGCCATCATCTGCGTGCCTGTCACATCCACCCGAAGGATATAACATGACAGGCGGGCTTTTGCGCATAGAAGGCGTGTCGGTCTCGTTTCCGGTCCGCGGTCGGCGGGATTGGCCTTGGACGCCAGCTCGCGCATTGAAGGCGGTAAATGACGTGTCATTGTCGCTATCGCCTGGCGAAACACTTGGCATCGTCGGAGAGACGGGGTCTGGCAAATCGACCTTGGCGCGGGCGATTGTTGGCACCCTACCGGTTTCCGGCGGGGTTCTCGCGTGGCGGGGCAAGGATCTGGCGACGCTGAGCGCGGAAGAGCGTCAGTCACATCGCCGCGACATTCAGATGGTCTTTCAGGATCCCGTCTCAGCGTTGAACCCACGCATGGCGATCGGAGATATCATCGCCGAGCCGCTTGTCACGCATGCACCCAGCACGCCGAAAGCAGACGTGCGCACCAAGGTTCAGAACGCAATGCAACAGGTTGGCCTGCCGCCAGCCCTGATCAACCACCACCCGCGTGAATTCACAGACGGACAATGCCAGAGGATCGGTATTGCGCGGGCCTTGATCTTGGAACCGCAACTTCTGATCTGTGACGAGCCCGTTTCGGCGCTGGATGTCTCGGTGCAAGGACAGATCATCAATCTTCTGGCCAAGCTTCAGCGAGACCTCGGCCTCGCCATGATCTTTATCGCGCATGATCTGAGCGTGGTGAAGCAGGTCTCCACCCGGATTGCAGTCATGTATCTGGGGCGGTTGATGGAAGTCGCACCCACCCACGAGCTGATCGGCACTCCAGGGCATCCGTACACTAAGGCGTTGCTTTCGTCCGTGCCGATCCCTGACCCCCAACTTGAAGCCCGACGACGGCCCATGATGCTGGACGGCGATCTGCCATCACCCTTTGCTCCTCCATCCGGCTGCGTCTTTCGAACCCGTTGTCCGATCGCGCGAGCGGAATGCGCCCTGCCCGACAACCGCGAGATCTGGACAGCCGACGACCGCATGGTAGCCTGCCCCTTTCACGAGGATGGCGTCGTATGACAGACGATCCAAAAGATCTGATTGCCTGTCCGCATTGCGACGCGATCTATCGGTCAAAGGATGTCGCGAAAGGCGAACGCGCGACCTGCAAGCGGTGTCACACGGTTCTGATCGCGCCGCGCCGCAATGCGGGCCTTCGGATCATTGCGCTGGCGTTGGCTTCGGTCATTCTTGTCGTCGGCGCGTTGACGTTTCCGTTTCTCCGTATTCGTGTCGCAGGCCTGAAGAATGATGCCACCTTGGTCGATGCGGCCCTGGCATTCACCGATGGTCCGATGGTCCTTCTTTCTTTGGCAGTCGTCGCAATGATTGTCCTGTTGCCGCTGACCCGCTTCCTGCTGACGCTCTATGTTCTCACGCCGATCGTTCTGGACAGGCCAGCGCCCGCAGGTGCCGCCCGCGCGTTCCGCTGGGCGGAGGCGCTGCGCCCCTGGTCGATGGCTGAGATTTTTGTCATCGGTTGCGCCGTGGCCCTGATCAAGGTGGCCGATCTCGCGCGGATTGAGTTTGGTCCGGCGTTCTGGATGTTCGCCGTTCTTGTGGTGTTGTCACTGGTCCAGGACCAGTTGATGTGCAGGTGGTCCGTATGGGCGTCGATCGAGAAATAGTAGACATGCTGACGGCGCGGGAAGCCGGCTTGATCGGCTGCCGGCGCTGTGCGCGGGTGTGGCCGGCCGAGACGTCCCATTGCGAAAGATGCGGTCTGAAACTGGTGTCACGTGACACCAAAAGCCTTCAGCGTGTCTGGGCGTGGTGGGTCGCGGGGATCATGGCCTATATCCCGGCTAATCTTTATCCGATGCTGCGCACCAGAACGCTGTTTCGGACACAGGAAGACACCATCATCGGCGGTGCGATCGAGTTGGCCGCCTACGGCTCTTACGGGATCGCGGCTGTCATTCTTGTGGCGTCGGTTGGCATCCCACTAGCCAAGTTCTTCGCCATTGCGTTTCTTGCGCTGTCGATCCGTCGAGGGTCCGCCATGTCGCCCGGCAGGCGACAAGGTCTTTACGAGATCGTCGAATATATTGGGCGGTGGTCGATGATCGATGTCTTTGTCGTGGCCATCCTTGCTTCGCTGGTGCAACTGAATGTCGTCGCCTCTATCGCGCCCGGCCCTGCAAGTCTTGCCTTTGCACTTTCCGTGATATTCACGATGCTGTCCGCACAGAGCTTTGATTCCCGGATGATCTGGGATCGACAAGAGGCCAGTTTGAAGGACCAGTTGCGTGAGTGAGCCGATCCCAGACGTCCCCCGCGCCCCGGCACGTGCCAGCTTTTGGGAACGCGCATCGCTGGTCTGGATTGTGCCCCTAGGCGCCTTGGTCATTGCCCTGGGCGTTGCTTGGAATTCCTGGGCCGAGCGGGGCCCGGTCATCCGTGTCACGTTCGAAAACCTGAGTGGCGTAGTCTCCAACGAGACGGACCTCAGGTTTCGCGATGTGAGTGTCGGGACTGTCGAGAAGATATCTTTCACCCCGGAACTTGACGCAGTGACGGCGCATATTCGTGTGAGCCCCGAGATCGCGGAATTTATCGATCAGGATGCGCTTTTCTGGATCGTCCGTCCCGAGGTGACGACCAGCGGGATTACGGGCCTCGATACGGTTTTGTCGGGTGTCTATATTCAGGGTCTTTGGGACGCTGAGATCAATGGCAGCAAGTTTGCCTTTGATGGTCTGGAACGGCCGCCTTTGGCTGCACTTGGTGAAGACGGACTGATCATCGAGCTTCGTTCTTCTCACGACAATGGCATGACCGAGAACACTCCGATCCTGTTCAAGGGGATCGAAGTTGGCCGCATCGGCCCTGCCGAAGTCAGCCGCGACGGGCGGTGGGTCTTTGCCGAAGCCGTGATCTTCAAGCCGTATGACAGCCTCGTCACCACCGCGACGCGCTTCTGGGACATCTCGGGCTTCCGGTTTTCGCTGGGCGCCGGCGGTGCCGAACTGGACTTCTCTTCTGTCTCCTCGCTGATCGCAGGCGGTATCACCTTTGACACGTTGGTCTCTGGCGGTGGACGCGTGACCGAAGGCGCCGTTTTCGAGGTTTACCAAGACGAAACCGCAGCGCAGAATTCCGTCTTCGACAGCAGCGATGGAAGCTCGGTCACGTTGTCCGTCATCTTCACGGAAAATGTCAGCGGTCTGACCGCTGGCGCCCCGGTCGAGTGGCGCGGCGTGAAGATCGGGGAAGTCACGAACGTGAACGGGCTGATCGATGCGGAGCGCTTTGGCGATGCCCGGGTCCGTCTGATTGCGACGATGGATGTGCGGCCTTCGCGATTTGGCCTGTCCAACATCAGCGATGAAGCGGCCTTTGACTATCTGTCGACCCGGATTGAAACCGATGGGCTCAGGGCAAGGCTTGCGTCGGCGTCGTTGCTGACAGGCGGACTAAAGGTCGAGTTCGTGCTGGATCCCACCGCAGCGCCTGCAAGCCTCAATCTGGACGCTGACCCCTTCCCTGTGATGCCCGCGACCGAAAACGATATCGAAGATGTGGCTGCGACGGCAGAAGGCCTGTTCCAGCGCGTCTCCGCATTGCCCATTGAAGACTTGCTGCAAAGCGCGATCGATTTCCTAGACAACGCCACAGCGGTCGTGGCCAGTGACGAGTTGCGCGATGTTCCGGCGGAACTCTTGACGCTGCTTGCAGATGCGCGCGCCGTCGTCGGGTCGGAAGACATCCAGGCGCTGCCCGCCGATGTGAGCGCCATTGTCGAAGACATCGGCGCGGTTACGACGCGACTGTCGACCTTGCTGGACCAGGTTGAAGCTCAAAATGGGATCGAACGGCTATTGGCGGCGGTCGATGCGGC
>CAZMKY010000636.1:0-1750 GCA_964566835.1 uncultured Rhodobacterales bacterium | reverse complement strand
TCGGCATATCCGAGATGGCCTGAAGGTCATTGCGCAGTCCGCCCCCAAGACGCACGCGAACGGCCAGCTGTTCTGTGCCTTCAACCAGAGAGCCTCCGGTCACGCCGACGAGGGCAGCGTCCAGTTGCGCGGCCACGTCTGCGACATCGAGGCCAAGGCGACGTGTCTTGTCTTCATCGATTTCAAAGCGAACCTGTGGCGCGCCACCGTTCACGCCCGCACGGGCCTGTGTGACCAAGTCGAGATCGGACATGATGGCGCGCACTTCGTCCCCCAGCGCGCGAAGCGTCGCGATGTCCTGGCCTTGAATGTTGATTTCAACCGGGGCGTCCACGGGCGGCCCCTGAACGAGGCCGCGCACGATCACCTGCGCCTCAGCGAAGTCGCGGTCGAAGGCCTCTTGCAGGCTTGCAACCAGCCTTGCAGCGTCGGCGTCCGTTTCCGTCGTGATCATCGCTTGGGCGAAGCCCGGCTCTTGGCTGCGTCCACCGACAATGTTGTAGTAAAACGCTGGACCGGAGGCGCCGATTGACCAGTAGATGTTTCGTAAGCCTTCGTCTGCGCGGATGACGGCATCCATTTCTTCGGCAACGCGGGTTGTTTCGCTGATCGCGGTGCCCGGTGGCATGGTCACTTCGATGTAGAACTGGTTGCGTTCAACGCCGGGAAAGAACTGCGCAGTCAGTGTTGGGAAGGCTGCGAAGCCGAGCACTGGCAGAACCAACGAAAGGGCGATGGCCCGGATCGGGTTCTTGACGGCCAGACGGATGGAGCCTTCAAACGCGCGCGAGACCCAGCCGAGCTGCACGCCGTTGGCGAATACGCCCTTGGTGTTCGCGGATGGCAGGATCCAGCCGGCGATGGCAGGTGTCACTGTCAAGGCGATCAGAAGCGACCAGAACAGCATCAGAACCACAGCGATTGCGATCGATCCCACGAAGTCGCCAGCCGGACCCGGAAGAAGGATCATTGGTGTAAAGGCAAGCGCCGTGGTCACGGTGGACGCAAAAAGCGGTGCAGCCAGGCGTTTGACCGCGTCGCTGACAGCGGCTTCGCGCGGCATCCCTGCCTTCAGCCTTTTGCGAATTTCGTCGGCCATCACGATGGCGGCGTCGACAAGCAGGCCAAGGGCGACGATCAATCCGGTCACTGACATCTGGTGGATCGGAAGACCGATCAAGTTCATCGTCGCGAGCGTTGCCAAAGACACGACGGGCAAAACCGCTGCCACGATAAGGGCGGCCCGAACGCCGAGGGTGACCAACAGAACGGCAACCACCAGCGCAACGCCAATGGCCATGTTCAGGGCCACTTCGCCCAAACGCTCGACAGTATAGGTGCTTTGATCGAAGAGCAGAGTCTCTTCAATGCCTAGTGGGACAAGATCGGTGCCCGAGGCGAGTTCCTGTCGAACAAACGCCATCCAACGGTCGATCTGTTGGCCATCCTGTGCCAGTGCACCGATCAGGATCGCGGGCTTGCCATTGGCAAAGGCCAATTCGTTGCTTGGTGTTTTGGGCCCGCGCGTGATCGACGCGATGTCGCCCAGCCGTACTGAAGCACCGTTCTGGCTTTCGCGAAGGACGATCTGGCGCAACCTGTCCAGCGTTTCGATTTCGCCAGACACTCCGATGGTCAAGTCGACGCTGCCTTGAAGCCGTCCGGCCTGCACTTTGCCATCTGCTTCGGCGACACGGGCCGAGATTTCGCCTGCCGTCAATCCAAGGGCGGTGGCGCGTTGCGGGTCAAC
>CAZMKY010000635.1:0-3462 GCA_964566835.1 uncultured Rhodobacterales bacterium | reverse complement strand
CCCCGGGATCGCTTCACTCAGGTCCATAGGTGCGTAAGGCACGGTCGGCGTGTCGAGGTTGGGGGCATGGATGACGTCGTTTTCAACGGTGTAGATGTTGAAGACATCGATCCCCTCTTGCAGCTGCCATGTCTCGGATAGTCCGGGAGAATTGGCAGCCGTCCGCATGTTGACCGCCGTTAATCCATGAAGCGCGATGGGGTTGTCGACATTGTCCGGTGTCGGTCCGCTGCCAAGCGAGAACTTGATGGCGGTTGGGAAGGCATTTGGGTGGAAGTTTTTGACGTTGGGTTGGTAGCAGTAGACGTTCCTAAGCGAACTGCCCCCGGCATCACAGCTGATGTGAAGGATGGTTTTTGCAGTCCCGATTACGATTGCCCGGTCCACGATCGCATTGATTGGCGAATCCGGTGATCCTCCTGAATTTTCTTTCAGATTGAGCACTTCGAAGCCACCCTCAACAACCATGCGTTCCATATTAATGTATACGCCCGCTCGGCCGCTGGTGTTTGGTCTAAGCGCGGCATTGTCCGCGATTCGTCCAGCCAGACCGGACCACCCGCCGCGGGTGAAGAAATCGCAGCCCGAGATGAAAAGATCCGATATCGCCTCTGTCCGAAGACACCCGTGTTCATTGTGCAACCCATTTCTCGGACCGCCATTCAGGGCATCGACATCCTGTGCGACCAAGCATCCAGTGAAAGCGACGCGGGTCCTGATTGGATCCGGCGTTGTCCGGGCATACAGCCCGAAGACCCGCCAATTCGTGACGTGCACACTGTCCCAGATCGCGGTTCCATCCACGGGATCGGTGATTCCGCCGATGCATGGGGACACGTCGGTTACGGCGAACCCAGAGATTTCAACGTCATGAACCGTGTATACCATGCCGGGTTCGGTATGCGCTCGGAAGTCCACGGACGCGCCCGTGATCACGCCGGTTTCGGTCCTTGAGTCCCAGGCGGCTTGCATTCGCACGCCCGTCAGCTGGAACTTCTCTTTGACAACGCCAAAGTACCCGAACATCACCACTCTGTTGTTCTGGGGTGCATTCAAGACAGGCTTCTCGCCCGTGCCGTAAGCACCGACATAAGCGATATTGCTGAACGTGGGCGAGCCGTTCAGGTCGGCCCCGTTCACCGGGATATACACCTCATCGAAAGTTTCGCCGCGGTGGAACAGCAGCCTATAGGAATTCTCAATGCCGGTGGTCTGAGGGAAGGCCAGAATGGCAGCATGCAGTTCGGCGATGCTGGTGATCTGTTGGCATCCGGACGGCGCTTCGCTGAAGTCGCCGCTGTTTGAAATGCACAGCGTCCGGTTGCCGGGGAAGGCTGCGTCCGGATCTCCAACTTCTACCGTCGTCTCTGCCGTTGCCGTGACGCCGTTGCGGTCCATGACCCAAAGGCTGACCGTATAGGTTCCCGGCAAGCGGAACGTGTGCGCGACGCGTGGTCCGTAGGCTTTGTTTCGGTCGCGCCACTGTGGCGGCATGTTTTGCGGCAGATCGAAGGTTCCCGGATCGCCGAACGTCCAGACATAGGTCAGCTCATGCAACGCCGGCTCATATTCAAGACCCGTTCCATCGCTGAAGCTGAACCCGTCCAAATCCTTGGCTTCAAACCAAACACCTTGGGGCGCAAGCCCGCCCGAAGCTGGCATCTGGGCATCAATCTCAACAGATCCGGTCGTGCCGCCCCAGTTTGCGACGCTTGCCGTTTCGCTCAGCGCGGCTTGCGTGGCGGTCAGCGAGACCGAGGATCCGGACGGGAAACCATCAAGGGTAAAGCGTGGCATCAGGAGATCCCCCATTTGGACGCAAGATAGCCGTGAACGGCCAATCTGTTGTTCGTGTTTTCGGAAAGAATAAGCTCTCCAAATGTGCCGGTTACAAAAGCTGTCCGCGGACGATTTGTGAAGAGCCTGATTGTGCCCGTTGTCGACGCGGCCGCAGTGATCGGCCCCGAGCCGACAAGAGTATCGTTCAAAAAGACGCTCGCCGTGCCGCTGTCCGCCAGATCAAAAAGCACCGAGATTATGACCGGTCCGGAATAGGGACCGCCGCTCAGGTCAAACGATGTCCCGATCCCTGTGAGGGCGAGTTGTCCCAAGAAAACTGACGCGTCGCGGGCGGAAAGCTGGAAATCCGAGGCCGAGTCAAAAGCGAATGGGGCCCCGAAAGCGTTCGAAACGCCGTCAATGCTACCAGCGAAGTGCAGCGCAAAGGTGCCGCTCGCGGGCAATGTGACATCGACGTCGAGGTAGTCATCGACGAAGCTTACGGCGTTCAGCCCACCGATCGTGGCAATGCCGGTCTCTGGACGACGGCTTGTTGCCGGTGCGACCAGATCATTCGGCCCGGCCAGTGCCGCGATGGCTGTGACCTCCCCGGAGATGTCCGTGATCCCCGCCGGGTCGCTGGCATCCCACCAGCCGATCAAAGACGGATCGTCGCTTGGAGCAAATCCTGCGCTTTGGTCTCCGGCGATAGCCGATCTCGCGCCATTCGCATCCGCGACCGTTTCAACAAGGCTGATGCCAAGGTCTGCCTGACCGGCGCCAACTTGGAATGTTTCGGTTTCGGCGCCAGCAACATCTTCGCCTCCGGCCTGCCATTGCCACGTTCGCGTCGTCGGGGTCGCACTTGTATCGACAGCCCAAAGACCAGGCCGCACCGTCAAGGTCTCCCCGTCCGCAAGCGTCCCGATGATGCTTGGGTATCGAAGCGGGTCTGGGCCGCTTTGAAGGCGAAAGGGATCAACCTCGTATGTTCCCGCAAACTCAGCAGGCTGCGTCACTTCCACACTGACACGTGCGCCTTCGGTCTCGATCTCGATCCGGTCGTCCGGTGTGACTTCGACCTGCAAACTTGCTTCGACAATGCTGATATTGATCTGCGCGGTGTCGCGTTGGTCCTCGTCATCGGCGATCTCATAAAGAACGCTGTCACTGCCAAGAAAGCCCGGCGGCGGCGTGTAGCTGATCTGACTGCCGCTCGCGACGCTCGCCGTGCCCAAAGCGGCGCCTGCGCTCACAAGCGTCAGATCGCCACCTTCAGGATCCACGTCATTCGCCAAAACGTCGATCAATCGGACCGGACTGTCGCGCAGCACAACAACGGTTTCGTCAAACGCGGCGGGACGCTTGTTGCCCTTGACCTTTCGGCCGCGGGACGGCTGACCGAGCCTACGGTCCTCAGGGTCCAAGAGCCAACGCATCAGACAGTCTCGCGTACAATCAACGCGTCTGTCAGACCAACCTTGCGATAGCGGACGACTTTGCCCGCGCTCAACTGAATGGCATGGCGCTCGTCCAAGGTAATGCCGTCGTCAGCTGCCGGGCTGGACGTCGTTGTCAGGTAGACGCTCCCAGACCGCGTTTGCCAGATCTCATCTTCGGTCAAGGTGACGGGGGCGGACCAGCTGGTCGCGGCATCGGTGATCAAAGCCATGTCGAACTCCG
>CAZMKY010000634.1:0-3223 GCA_964566835.1 uncultured Rhodobacterales bacterium | reverse complement strand
CTGCTTCGTGGTGCCGCCGCTGAAATTCGCGACCGAAAGCTGTCAAGTGATGGAAGCGCTGATCAAGGGTGGCATGCCGGTGCTGCTTTTGTCCGCCGGGCAGGCGGGCGCAACGGCGCCGGCACCGATTGCGGGGGCCATCGTTCAGGCCGTGGCGGAATGTCTGGCGGGCGTGGTCTACGTCAATGCCCTGGCACCCGGGCACCCGGCCATCTTCGGCACGTGGCCCTTCGTCAGCGATCTGAGGACGGGGGCCATGTCCGGCGGGTCCGGTGAACAAGCGCTTTTGACGGCGGGCTGCGCGCAGATGGGCCAGTTCTACGGCCTTCCTCACGGCGCAGCTGCCGGTATCGCGGACGCCAAACTGCCCGATATGCAAGCTGGCTGGGAACAGGCCATGTCCAACGTGATGGCCGGGCTCAGCGGGTTGAACATGGTCTACGAGGCCGCTGGCATGCATGCCTCGTTGTTGGGCTTTTGTCATGAAAGCCTGATCCTTGGCGACGATCTGATCGGGCAGGCGCTGCGATGTGTGCGTGGCATCGAGGTCAACGAAGAAACGCTGTCGGTCGAGACGATGCGCGCCACCTGCATTGGCGGTCCGGGACATTTCCTTGGGCACGAGCAAACGCTTGGCGTCATGCAAACAGAATATATCTACCCGACCATTGCCGACCGGATGTCGCCCAAGGAATGGGAAGAGAAGGACAAGCCCGACCTGATCGAAGGGGCCCGCACCCGGAAGGAGGCGATACTGGCCGAACGGTCCAACGCTGCCTTCGACCCGGCCCTTGATGCCAGCCTGAGAGAGCGCTTCCCGATCCGGCTGCCAGCGACGTAAGGCTTCGCGCGTCGCGCGAGGCAAGGCGACACCCTTCAGCGTGCATGCCCCGCCACGATTGAGGCGGGGTTTTTGCGGCGTCTGCGACAGGTAAGGCAGGCACGCGCCCGTGCGCTGTGCTATGCTTTGCGTATTTCAAGCGAGACATTTCAAAGAAGGAATTTTCCATGCAAACCGGAGATCTTGTTTTCAGTTTTATCGGGCCTGCTTCAAACGCCATTTCGGATGTGACGGCGGGCTACCGCGGTGCGCGCGTCAATCATGTGGGCTGCCTTGTTGAGACCCGCCACGGCGTCTTTGTGCTGGAGGCGTTTCCGCCCGAAGTCCGTCTGACGCACCTTAGCGTCTTCAGCCGCCGGTCCGAGGACGAGGCCGGACGACCCCGGATGCTTCTCGGACGGCTCAAGGCGATGCACCACGACTTGATCCCGGCGGCGCTCGACTACGGAATCGCGCAGCGCAACATTCCCTACGATCAGCTCTACCTTACCGGAGAGAACGCGCTTTATTGCAGCGAGCTGTTGGTGGACATGTTCAAACATGCCAACGGCGGCGCGCCGTTCTTTCCCGAAAACCCGATGAGCTTTCGCGACAACGACACTGGCGAAGTCCATCCCACGTGGATCCAGTATTATGCCTATTTCGGGATGGAGGTGCCGGAAGGTCATATGGGATCGAACCCCGGCGATATGAGCCTCGACGCGCGGCTGCATGTCTACGACGTCATTGGCGACATTCCCGGCCTGACTTGACGGCGGGGGCGGGCTGGCACAGGTATCTCAAAACACTTGAGGCAGAGTATGGCCACGCCAGCCCCGTTTTCACGCTACGAGTTCCTGATCGCCTGGCGCTATCTGCGGGCAAAACGCGCCGAAGGTGGCGTAAGCGTCATGACGTGGATTTCGCTGATCGGGATTACCTTGGCGGTTGCCGCGTTGATCATCACGCTGGCGGTGCGGTCCGGCTTTCGCGTGGAGTTCGTCGAGACCATTCTTGGCGCCAACGCCCATGTCTCGCTTTATTCGGTCCCTTACACGGATGACGCCGGGCGGCAGACACGGGTTCTGGCCGATTATGCCCAGATGGCGGAGCGTGTCGCGATGGTCCCGGAGGTTGAGCGTGTGGCCCCGGTCGTCAAGGGGCAGGCCATGGCGGTCGTGGGCGACCGGACGACGGGTTTGCAGGTCTTTGGTATCCGGGGCGAGGATTTTCGCCAGATCCCGCGTATCGCGGACCCAGAGGCTGCGGAGGGCCGTCTTGAAGATATCGGCGGGGGTATCGCCATCGGGCAGGCAGCGGCGCGATCGCTTGGCGTGACCCTTGGGGAGCCGGTGCGCCTGATAAATCCGAACGGTGTCAAAGGGCCCTTCGGGACCAGTCCGCGCATCAATGAATACCCGGTTGTCTACATCTTCAATTCGGGCCGCTACGACATCGACAACGTCCGCGCCTACCTGCCGCTGGAAGAAGCGCAGGCCTATTTCAACCGCGAAGGCGTGGTCGACGAACTGGAAGTGACCGTCACACGGCCGGAAGACATTCGCTCCTTCGTGCCGGATCTTGTCCAGGTCGCGGGCCCCGGAACGCTGGCCTGGACATGGCAGGACAGTGCGGGCGCTTTTCTGAGGGCCCTCGAAGTCGAAGACACCGTCATGTTCGTTCTGATGAGCGTACTGGTTCTGATTGCCTCGATGAACATCATCTCCGGCCTTGTCATGCTGGTGAAGAACAAGGGCCGCGATATCGGAATCCTGCGCACCATTGGCCTGACCGAGGGGGCCGTGATGCGTGTCTTCTTCCTGTGCGGGGCCTTGGTCGGCACGCTGGGCACGCTGTTCGGCGTGATCATCGGATGCCTCTTTGCAATCTACTTTGACCAGATTCTTGCCCTTGTGAACGGGGCCTCGGGCGGCGGGGTCTGGGACGCGAGCGTGCGGGGGATCTACCGCCTGCCTGCGCAGTTGGAACTGGCCGATGTTCTGTCTGCCGTAGGTCTGTCCTTGGCGCTGTCCTGGGGGATCACGCTGATCCCAGCCCGGCGGGCGGCCCGGATGAACCCGGTGGAGGCGCTTCGCTATGAGTGAGGCATTGGCCCTACAGGGGATCTCCAAGACCTATGGCAAGGGTACCAGCCGTGCCTTGACCGTGCTGGACGGGGCCAACCTGACGCTCAACGCGGGCGAGGTCGTGGCCCTTGTCGCGCCCTCTGGTGCGGGCAAGTCGACGCTTTTGCATATTGCCGGGCTTCTGGACACTGGCGACACCGGTGAGGTGCGGATCGGCGGGACGGATTATGCTGCGGCCAGCGACGCCAAGCGTACGGCAGCGCGGCGGGACAAGATCGGTTTCGTCTACCAGTTCCATCACCTCTTGCCGGAATTC
>CAZMKY010000633.1:0-2576 GCA_964566835.1 uncultured Rhodobacterales bacterium | reverse complement strand
CCTGCGTCCGCTGGACCTGATCACGCTTCTCGCACATCCACTAACGGCGTCAGGGACGGGGCGCGGCACGCATCTTTTGAATACCCGCGAGCTGGAACTGGCCTTGCGTCGACTGCAGGTGCCCATACTCACCGATGGCGTATTCGAGAAGATCAGTGAGAGCTTTGACGATGGGGCGTGGCTCAACTGGGTCCGAGATCGCGTCACTCAAATTTGTGATCACGAAACGGCTTCTCTTGTCGATCGACTTTCGCACCTCCGGGAATGTGCCGAGGCCTTCGTTTCCGGCCCGACAGGCGACGCGACGGCCCTCTGGGCGGAAGCGGCAGGACGGGAAGCGCTGTCACTCTGGCAATTGCTGGAACAGGCTGCTGAAACCATTGATGTGGTCACATCCGCAGATTTCCGGTATCTGATCGAAACGTCGCTTGCCGCCGCAAGTGTCAGAAGCCCGGATGTCACGCATCCGAACGTGAAGGTTTGGGGAACGCTTGAAGCCCGTGTTCAGGATGCGGATCTTGTTGTGCTTGCAGGATTGAACGAAGGCGTTTGGCCTGGACAGCCCGCCGCAGACCCTTGGCTGAACCGCCGTATGCGCCAGTTAGCCGGGCTGAACTTGCCGGACCGTCAGATCGGCCTGTCAGCACACGACTTCCAGCAGGCCGTGTGCGCCAAGGATGTTGTGATCACACGGGCGCGCCGGGACGCCGAAGCGGAGACGGTTCCGTCTCGCTGGCTGAACAGAATGGTCAACCTGATGTCCGGATTGTCGGGCCAACATGGTCCGGAAGCGCTTGAGGCGATGCGGGCGCGAGGTCGGATCTGGGTGGCGAGAGCCGACTTGCTGGATCGACCCGAACAACGAACGGCCCCAGAAACCCGTCCAAACCCGGCGCCTCCTGCCAAAGATCGCCCAGAAGAGCTGAGCATTACGGATGTTCAGCGCCTGATACGCGATCCTTATGCGGTCTATGCTGGTCGGATTCTTGGCCTGCGAAAGCTGGACCCTTTGCTGCCATCACCAGACGCCCGGATTAGGGGATCAGCGCTGCATGAGATCATGGAGGCCTTCATCCGCGGCGTCGAGGACGGAAAGCTCGCCCTTTCGGCGGCAGATCTGGCTGCAACAGCGGATCTTGTACTCAATCAGATTGCCTGGCCGTCCATGGCGGCCCTGTGGCACGCCCGGATCATGCGAATTGCCGAAAAGTTCGCTGCGGACGAGATCACGCGGCGGGACGGCGTCATATCCTCTAAGGTGGAGGTTAAGGGATCCGCCCGGATCCCGGGCACGAATACGACCCTTGTTGGCAAGGCCGACAGGATTGACCTGCAAAGCGATGGTCAGATTGCGATCTATGACTACAAGTCCGGTGGCACCAAATCCGAGAAAGAAGTTCATCACTTTGAACCGCAGCTTCTGCTGGAGGCCATCATAGCCGCGGCCGGCGGCTTTGAGACACTGGGACCTGCGGAAACCGCACATGTCGGATACATCAGCCTTGGACGGGGCGCAGCCGCCAACAAGATGCGCTTAGATGAAGGTCCGGACTATGACTTCCGGCTGACCACGGTCCGCGATCGCTTGACTGAACTGGTCAAGACCTACGCGAAAGACGACCAAGGCTATCTGTCGCGGCGCGCCATGCAAAAAGTTCTCTATTCCGGGGATTTCGACCACTTGGCGCGCTACGGCGAATGGGACGATACGGACATCGCTGATCGCGATCCGGTGGGTCGGTAATGGACGACGCGACACGCTCTCAACATCTGGCCGCCGAGCCTTTTGCGTCAACCTGGCTTTCAGCGAACGCAGGCTCGGGGAAGACACGTGTACTGACCGACCGGGTTGCGCGGCTTTTGCTGCGCGGGGTTCTGCCGGAAAACATCCTATGCCTGACTTACACCAAGGCCGCGGCGAGCGAGATGCAGAACCGTTTGTTCAAGCGTTTAGGTGCATGGGCGATGCTATCGACGGATGACCTTCGCAAAGCGCTGTCCGACGTCGGCGAAGCGCACGTCGAGAACCCGGATCAGGCCAGAACCTTGTTTGCCCGCGCCATCGAAACACCGGGTGGGCTGAAAATTCAGACCATCCACTCGTTCTGCACCAGCATTTTGCGCCGCTTTCCGCTGGAAGCAGGCGTTACCCCAAGGTTCAGGGAACTGGACGAAATCGGATCTGCGGAACTGATCCGAGAAGTGCTGGATGATATGGCCCGCCGGCAGGACCGGGGCCTGGCAGACATTGCCTTGCACTTCACAGGCGAGGATCTGACAACCCTCGCGCAAACCATTGCCAGCCACCGCGACCGCTTCTCAGACCGAATTCCTGACATCAAAGCACTTTATGGACTGCCCGCTGAGTTCGATGACGCCAGTCTATTGGCTGAAGCCTTTGCACTCGGAGACGAAATCCTGATTCAATCCGTAGTTCCTGTCCTCAGGGGGTCGGACAAGGTCAGTGACCAGAAACTTGGCGACAAGCTTGCCGTTTTGCCGATGCCATTGGGGCTTGGCGCATTGCCGCTTCTGGAAAGCGCGATGCTGTTTGGTGAAAAGACCAAGGACCCGTT
>CAZMKY010000632.1:0-2126 GCA_964566835.1 uncultured Rhodobacterales bacterium | reverse complement strand
TGTCTTAGGCTGCTTCGCCCAAGCCGTTGATCGGATCGTCCCCAAAGCTTGTCGATTAGCCAAGTGCGCGTACGAAGCATATTCGGTGACGCCGCCAGCAACGCGATCAAGGCAAGATGCTTCGCACCCAGCCCTCGAATACGTCCTGTGTCCGACCATGAAATACGTATCGGACCGTACAGTGAAATGCCGCACTTCAAATCGAGTTAAACTCCCATCCAAGGCGAACCTAGTCTGCAAAGCACCTTTGAATAAAGGAAAAATTGCAAATTGGTATGATTGGGTGTGCCTGAAACGGGACAGGGCTGATGCGCAAGCCGTTGACAGGCGGGCAGGCCTTCCCGCAGAAATTCCAAGTGGGAACCGACAAGCGCGCAAGGCGTCATCACATGCAGACTTCTCTGCACTTGCAGAACGATCCGTCGGAAGGGGCCAAAAATCTTCTGGTCAATTGCGCTGGGTGCAGACCCGGCGACAGGCTCCTGATCGCGTTCGAGCCTGACAGCTACGGTTACTTCGAAGCTGACGTCTTGGGTATCTTCCGTGAAGAGGCAAAGGCCCTTGGGCTTCAGGTGTCATCGGTCGATGTCGGCTTCGAGGAAGTTCGCACAGCGCTGCCCGACCCGCTGGAAGACAAGATCGCCGACTACGACGTCGTCCTCTTCCTGTCGCGCCTCGGCGATCAATTGCGGTTCTCGGCGTTGCCTGCAGGGCCCAAATACGTCGTTTGTTTTGCGCTGAATGGTCAGATGCTAGGGTCTTGCTTCGGGCGCGTCGACTATGACGCCCTGCGCCAGGTGAAGCACGACGTGGACGAAGCCATAGTCGGCGCGAGGCACATCGTTGTTCGCTGTCCGGCAGGAACGCATGTTGAAGGCGCAGTTCAGGACCGGACCACCAAGCCAACGGACACCACATCGCTCCGCTTTCCGCTTTCTGTCTTCTCACCTGTCATGGCCGATTCATTTTCCGGTCGTGTGGCGCTTGGTGGGTTTCTGACCGGCACGGGCTCTCGCTATTACCAAGACTACACTGTGGAGTTCGAAGGTCAGGTTTTTGCCCTGTTGGAGGCTGGACGCCTCACTGGCTTTGAGGGCACGGCGAGCGATGTCGCCAAAGCGGACGCGCACTATGATCGCGTCGCATCGGCCTTCGATTTGGACCGAAATTTTGTCCATTCATGGCACGCAGGCATTCACCCCGGATGCGGGTTCCCTTGGCGACTGCGTGATCATTTTGAGCGTTGGTCAGGCTCCGCCTTTGGCAATCCGCGTGTGCTGCACTTCCACACATGCGGCGCCTATGCACCGGGCGAAATCTCGTGGAACGTCTTTGACCCTACGATTGAAATCGACGGAGTCCGCCTTTGGGACAACGGCGCGCTTCATCCCGAAAGGCTGCCGAGGGGACGCGAGCTTTTGCGCGCTTATCCGGACCTTGTTCCGCTGTTTGAGAACCCAGACCGCGAGGTCGGTTTGGAAGATGCGCTCTAGCCTAAGCTGGCCGCGCGGCGCTTTGCGAATTCACTGAAATCCTCAGCCAAGGCCTCTGCTGCCGTATCCAAAAGGAGGCGACCTTTTTCAGTGCTCGCCAAGGCGGAGTGCGATCCGACACGGCCGTCTGGAAACTCCGCCCGGTGTTGGTCCGGGGGGCCGTGTTTGTCGCCGCTATGGGCTTTAATGTACTCGGCCGTCAGGGCCTCGGGTGGCGTATCTGCATCCGGGTGCTGTCGCGCGCCCAGAAGTGTCTGTGTGATCGCAACTTCAGACGGCGTGGCGTGCATGCCCTCCCAATCTCCAAACATCTCCGCTCGCATACTCGCAACGAGGGCAGGGTCCCACCAGCTTTGAATGTGGATCGCGCCACGAGGAAGGTTGTCAGCAACCGCGCGTGCAGGCTCCAGATTTGCGCCATGCCCGTTCACGATAAAGACCCCTTGGAAACCTTGCGCCAAAAGCCCTTTGCAGACTTCCCGCAAAAGGGATTGAAAGAGGTCAGCGCTGACAGAGATCGTGCCCGGAAACGACGTGTTGAAGGGGGCAGGGGTATAGCCGATGGGCGGTGCCACCATCCCATCGCAAAGTCCGGCGGCGGCAAGCGCAATCTCATGCGCGCAGATGGTGTCG
>CAZMKY010000631.1:0-7331 GCA_964566835.1 uncultured Rhodobacterales bacterium | reverse complement strand
CGCAAGGCCAAAGCACGCATTGGTGCGCTGGAAGAAGGCGATCTGCGCCCGGAAAACGTGGCCCGTATTGCCAACGATCTGGGTGTCACGGAAGCTGAAGTCATCTCGATGAACCGCCGCCTGTCGGGTGGGGATGCTTCGCTGAATGCAACGATCTCCAGCGATGGCGAAGGTGCCGCGCAGTGGCAGGATTGGCTGGAAGATGAAGACGCGGATCAGGCTGGCGACTATGCCGAGCAGGACGAGATGTCCGTGCGCCGCGAACTTCTGGCCGAGGCCATGCAGGTTCTGAACGAGCGTGAACAGGACATTCTCACGCAGCGCCGTCTGCAAGATCAGCCGGTGACACTGGAAGATCTGTCGGGCGTCTACGACGTCAGCCGTGAGCGCATCCGCCAAATCGAGGTGCGCGCATTTGAAAAGCTCCAGTCCCGCATGCAGGAACTGGCAGCAGAGAAAGGTCTTCTCGAGACCGCTTGATCCGGCATCGTCCCCAACCACCGGATCAAGAGGGGGTGCGCTTTCCCGGGCGCACCCCCTTTTCTATTTGGGAAGACGTCCCCGAAGCATGGCGACCGAGCCTTCATGGGCCATGCGCGCGCGACATTTCTCGCCCCGTCACCCCCTTACGCTGCGGCATAGGAGGGCGTAGTCTCCAACCCGACCGATCAGGAGACTTTACATGACGAAGATCACCCGTTGGGGCATTCTCGGTGCTTCAAAATTTGCCCGCGAACAGATGGCCCCGGCGATCCACCTCGCCGAAAACGCCGTACTCGCTGCCGTGGCAACACGGTCAGTCGAGAAAGCCCAACCGTTTCAGGCATTGGCACCCGGGCTCCAGATTTTCACGGACTACGATGCGATGCTGGCGGCTCCGGATATCGATGCGATCTATATTCCACTTCCCAACCACCTGCATGTTGAATGGACGAAGAAGGCCCTTGCCGCCGGCAAGCCAGTCCTCTGCGAAAAGCCCATTGCGCTGGCGGCAGAAGCGTTCGACGACCTGATTGCAGCGCGTGACGCCTCCGGCGTGTTGGCAGCCGAGGCCTACATGATCGTCCACCATCCCCAATGGCAATACACGCGAGAACTGGTTCAATCCGGTGCCATTGGCGAGGTGCGCCATGTGCAAGGCTCATTCTGCTACAACAATGCGGCGGCGACCGGCAATATCCGCAATCGACCCGAAACGGGCGGCGGTGGCTTGCCGGACATTGGTGTCTATCCCTTTGGCGCAGCACGGTTCGTGATGGGAGAAGAACCTCAGGACGTGACGGCGGACATCACTTGGGAAAATGGTGTTGATACGATCGCCCGGGTTGCGGCCAGTTTCCCAAGTTTCGGGTTTCAGGCGCTTATTTCCATGCGACTTGGGCTTTATCAGCACATGAGCTTTCATGGCTCAGATGGCGTGATCCGTCTGTCGGCGCCGTTCAACGCGGGCGGTTTCGGCGAAGCCAGTGTCGAATTGCGAACAAGCGAAGGGGAGCAGATCAGGCGCTTCACCGCGGCCAATCAATACGTGCTTCAGGTCGAAGCCTTTGGCCGCGCCCTTCACGAAGGCGCGGATTATCCGGTCACGCTGGAGTTCTCGCGCGGCACACAGGTCATGATTGACATGGCCTATGCCGCGGCTGGACGGCCCTGACGCCGCTAGGCCGTCTTGCGCAGATGGTACGTGACATGCAGTGCCCGGTCGACAGGCCGGGCAGCATCGGCGCTGAGATCCTTTAGGAACAAGGCGTCGCCATAGCGTCGCGCCAGCGGCGGCGCCACGAGGCCCATCGCCCATGCCCATTTCCCTCGGCCAAAGACCCCCAGGCGATCCTCAACCTCAAACGCAGCTTCAATCGCTTTCAGAGCGGCACCATCGAAAGGGTGTTCCCACGCGCTGTCGGTCTGAAACGGACGATAGGCACGCCTGAGCAGGCGGACCGGGCCAAAGGTGTTCAAGGGATCATAGGTGATCACCCGTCCGCCCGGGGCCAGAAGCGCATTCAAGCGTTCAAGGATCGGATCCAGATGCTGGAAATGATGCAGGACGGAATGGGCATAGATCAGGTTGAAGTCACCGCTGGCCCAGTCTTCCGACAAGACGTCGCCCACGTGGTAGTGGCGGTTTGGCGCGTCCCCAAGCCAACTTCTCAAGACACTGATCTGCATCTCGGAAAGATCCAGAAGATGCATCTCGCGCGCCTCACCCGACAGCCATTCTGTCAGAGGCGATCCCATGGCGACGCCCAGATCCAGAACCTTTGCATCGCGCAAGTCTCCGGCCCAGTCCTTCTGACGCTCATAGACCTGCCAGCGGGCGTTTTCACTGACGGATGCTACCGCACGCCGCCGCGCCCAACGCCAAAGATTGGTGGCCCACCCGTTCGCCGCGCTGTCGTCGGCAGCATTCGTCGCCTCGTAATAGGCCCTTTGCGCGATGTTTGTCTCGCGCATGGCATCCAAGGCGTCCTGCCGCTTCATCGGTCTGAAAATATCCCGGGGAGGGTGCGGGAGGGGCAGAGCCCCTCCCGAGAGTGTTTTGCCTTAGCCGGCGTCACTCCATTTCCTCAAGTTCGTCGATGAAGCGCGAGATCATGGAAAGCCCCTTGTCCCAGAACGCCGGGTCTGACGCATCAAGGCCAAAGGGCTTCAACAGCTCGGAATGGTGCTTCGACCCACCGGCCTTCAGCATCTCGAAATACTTGTCCTGAAACGCCGGGTCGCCTTCTTCGTAGACCGCGTAGAGTGCGTTTACGAGGCCGTCGCCAAAAGCGTAGGCGTAGACGTAGAACGGCGAATGCACGAAGTGCGGGATATACGCCCAGAAGACGTCATAACCTTCGACGAAATCGAATGCGGGTCCCAGGCTTTCGCCCTGCACGCTCATCCAGAGCGCCCCGATGTCCTCTGGCGTCAATTCGCCCTCGCGGCGGGCGTCATGAAGTTTGCATTCGAAATCGTAAAAGGCGATCTGGCGCACGACCGTATTGATCATGTCCTCGACCTTGCCCGCCAGAAGGACCTTCTTCTCGGCCGGGTCCGTCGCGTTCTTCAAAAGACGACGGAAGGTCAGCATTTCGCCAAAGACACTTGCCGTTTCCGCAAGCGTCAGTGGGGTGGAGGCCAGCAACTCCCCCTGACCGGCGGCAAGGCGCTGATGGACGCCGTGACCCAGTTCATGTGCCAAAGTCATCACGTCACGTGGTTTGCCGAGGTAGTTCAGCATCACATACGGATGCGCGTCGGCGACGGTTGGATGCGCGAAGGCCCCTGGGGCCTTGCCGGGCTTCACGCCAGCATCGATCCAGCCATCGGTGAAGAAAGGTTCCGCCAGTGTCGCCATTTCCGGCGCGAATTCGCCGTAGGCGTCCAGGACCATGCCCTTGGCTTCGTCCCAGCCGACGATCCGGTTGCTTTCCATCGGCAGCGGCGCATTCCGGTCCCAAACCTGCATGCGGTCAAGACCAAGCCACTTCCGCTTCAGCTCATAATAGCGATGGCTGAGCTTGGGGTAGGCCGCGACGACAGCGTTCCTAAGCGCCTCGACCACTTCCGCTTCGACGTGGTTCGACAGATGCCGTCCAGTTTGCGGTGTTGGCATTCCCCGCCAGCGGTCTTCGATTTCTTTCTCCTTGGCCAGCGTATTGTGCACCCGGGAAAAGACTTTGATGTTCTCCGAGAACACGCGCGAGAGCTCTCGCGTGGCAGCTTCGCGCTGGCTGCGGTCTTGTTCTGTCAGGTAATTCAGGGTCGCTTCCAGACCGTGGGTCTCACCGTTGATCGTGAACTCCAGCCCAGCGATGTGTTCATCAAAAAGACGGTTCCAAGCCGCCGCACCCACGGTCGATTGATCGTGCAGAAACTTCTCCAGCTCGTCCGAGAGCTGATAGGGCCGCATGGCGCGCAGGCGGTCGAAGATCGGTTTGAACCGGGCCAGTTCCGCGTTCTCGCCAAAGAGTCCGTCCAGCTGATCATCTGGTATCCGGTTGATCTCAAGCGAGAAAAAGACAAGCGGCGTGGTGAATGTGGTCACCTTGTCCTGTGCGTCAGCCATGGCTTTGGCCCGCTCCGGATCGGTGGTGTTCTGGTAGTATCTGAGGCCCACAAAGGACATTAGCCGCCCGGCGATTAGATCGATCTTCTCATAGGCCAGAACGCAGTCCAGCATGCCTTGGGCGTCCAGATCCGCCAGCTTGCCTTCATATGTTGCGGCAAAGTCCGCGCAACGACGCTCCAGCGCTTCGAGATCCGACTGATATTCCGGCCCGTCCGGGGTTGGGTAAAGATCGCTCAGATCCCATTCCGGCAATGGGCCAAGGTCGCCAGAGCCGCCAGACGGGGCTGCATCGAATACGGGGCGCGATGGCGTGAAGTGAGGCATTGAATCTCCGCTTGGTGTTTCCATGGAGTTATGACGTGCCCACCGGTCACTGCAACCGGCGGGGCAAAGGTTTTCTGATCAAAATCGAAAGAGCTTGGCTGGATTTTCCACCAAGATACGGTGACGAGCGACGTCGTCGGTCACGACCCGGTGGAAGGCGTCCAGCAAGACCCCGGCATCCGGCATCCCAGCGCCGTTCAGCATGATATGCGGCCAATCTGACCCCCAAAGGCACCGTTCCGGGTTGGCGCGCGCCAACCTGTCGATCAACGCGTCGGACGCCTCGAATGGGCTGTCAGTGAAACGGTAGAGACCAGAGAGCTTCACGTAGGCGTGGCCATCTGCCATCAGTCGCGTCAGTGCGTCGAAGCCCGGATGTGATGGGTTGACCCCATCGGCAGGCCACCCGGCGTGGTCAAAGACGACCGGCACTGGCATGGCGCGGACGTCTTCTTCCAGCTCTTCCAGATGACGATCCGCATGCGCCAGCATCTGAACATGCATCCCGCGTTCGGCCAGTCGCGGCGCCATCGCCTTGGCGCCGTCCCAAGTCAGGACGCCGCCGTGGACGTAGTTCAATCGAACGGCGACCATGTTTGCATCCGCCATGTCATCAAGAACTGCGTCAGTGACGTCGTCCGGCACAAGGCAGACCCCACGCGCCGCATCGCCGAGGCGCTTCACCGCCTGCAGCGTGACCGAATTGTCCGTGCCATAGAGGATCGAATGAACAATCAACGTGCGGCTGCAGCCCAAGACGTTCAGGTGCGCCAAGAAGGTGTCCAGCCACGCCTCGAAATCCAGACCATCGGCCGGATTTTCGCTGCGCTTTTCCCAAAGCGGATGCTCTGCCACCCCGGCCAGCATGTGAACATGCGCATCGCACGCCCCGACAGGCGCGCGCACCTCGGGCGTCTTGGGCAGAACGGCGGGTGGTTCAGCGGACGGGTAGTCGGTCGCGGCGTTATCCGTAGGCATCCAGCATCTCTCTCAGGTCTTCGATCGTATTGGCTTCTTTGGCGGGTTTATCATGGCGCCAGCGGCTCATCCTTGGAAAGCGTAATGCGACGCCGGATTTGTGCCGGGGGCTTTTCTGAATGCCCTCAAACGCGATTTCAAAGACGTGCTCCGGCGTGACGGCGCGGACGGGACCGTAGCGTTCCAGCGTGTTCTTCCGGACCCAGGCCGTGATCTGGCGAAACTCAGCGTCTGTCAGTCCGGAATAGGCCTTTGTGAAGGGGACCAGCGTGTCGCCGTCCCAGACGGCGAAAGTGAAGTCCGTAAAAAGGTTGGCGCGGCGACCATGCCCTGACTGGGCGTAGATCATGACGGCGTCGATTACCAAGGGATCGACCTTCCACTTCCACCAATCGCCTTTCTTGCGGCCATCCCGGTAAGGGCTGTCTTTCCGTTTCAGCATGACCCCTTCCGCGCCAATCTCGCGCGAGCGTGCGCGTTCTTCTGCAAGGGCGCCCCATGTCTCGAACTCAAGAAGCGGCGAAAGGCGCAAGGGCGCGTCGTCCGGCACGTCTTCATAGAGCGCGTGCAAGCGTTCGCGGCGGTCCTCAAAGGGCAGCGCGCGCAGATCTATGCCGCCCTCTTCCAAAATGTCATAGGCCCTGAGCACAGCCGGTGCTTCGGCAAGAAGCTTCTTCGGGACTGTTTTCCGACCGATGCGTTTCTGCAAGGCGTTGAAAGACATTGGCTGATCCGCGGCGTGATCCCATGCTAGGACTTCGCCATCCAACACAACACCCGGCGGGATGAAATCGCGCAATGCACTGAATTCGGGAAATCGGTCGGTCATCAGCTCTTCGCCGCGTGACCAAAGAAAGTGCTCGCCGCCCCGCAAGATCAACTGCCCTCGGATGCCGTCCCATTTATGCTCTGCCGTCCATTCGCCTGGATCACCCAGAGCTTCTGGCGGATCGTCCAACTGGTAGGCCAAATAGAAAGGATATGGCTTGGACAAATCCGTGCTTGGGTCTGGGGCCAATATGAGGCTTTCGAAGGACACGGTGTCCGGCGACCAGTCGCCCATAAGACGATGTGCAAGATCCGGTTCGGGGATGTCTGTTGCGCGGGACAGGGCGCGCGTCATCAGTTTCTGACTGACGCCCATGCGGAACCCACCGGTGATCAACTTGTTGAAGACGAATCGTTCAGTTGTCTCCAGCTGATCCCAAGCGGCAAGGATGCCTTCTTTTCGGGCAGGCTCTTCCAGAGGGCCCAACGCGCGGATCTCGTTGATCCATTCGGTCAGCCCCTTGTTCGACCCTTTGTTCGGCTCGGGCAGGATAAGGGCAATCGTCTCGGCAAGATCGCCAACGATAGGGTAGCTTTCTTCGAACAGCCAAAGCGGGATGCCTGCATGTTCGGCGGCCCATTCGCGAAGCCGTGTTGCGTTCACGGTGCGCTTCGGTCGGCGTCCGGACAGAAGCGCGATCGTCCAAAGCTTGTCGCTTTCCGAGGCTTCGCCAAAATATTCGGCCAACGCAGCGACCTTTGCGTTTGTCTTGGTCGTCTGATCGAGACGCTTGAAGAGATCCGCGAAACGCCGCATCAGAAACCCCCGCCAGCGCGAGGGCCGACGGGGGAGGGGAGAGATCGCCGGCAAACCATACCCGGCGATGTAGGGCCAAAGGCCCGGTCTGTCACATCATCCGAAGACGACGCGACAAGGACATGCGTCTCAGCTCGGTTGCGGCATCCGAAGACAGCGGCAAGTGGGCGCAATGCAAGACCTCAGAACGCATGACCCCGATGTCCTTCAAAAGCGCATCATCAAGGTCCAGCAGGCGCTTGAAGCCTTTCCTCCGACGGCGCTCCCGCATGACCCGAGAGACGGTTTTTGCCCAGTTGGCAATGGGATGGCCGTGTCCGACATGTGCGATATCAGTCATTTCCTTCTTCCTTTCCTAATCGTGTCGGGCGGCGCGACGGCCTCTGG
>CAZMKY010000630.1:0-3407 GCA_964566835.1 uncultured Rhodobacterales bacterium | reverse complement strand
ACTCCGTCGAACAGCAGGCGGCGTTGGAAGGTGTAGTCGAAGCTTCGATTCCGATGGTGGCGTGGCACTCTGGTCCGAAAATCGGATGTGATGCGCCGGGTGGCATCTTCGCAAACGTCTCGACCGATGCGATGACGGTTTCCGAAGTCGCGGCAGAGTGGGCCATCGAAGACGGCGGCACGGACATCGGCGTCGTGATCTTCACCGACTCGACCTACCAGATCGCCATCGACAAGGCCGACCGCCTGAAAGAAACCGTCGAAGCCGCCGGTGGCACCGTTCTGGAATATGTCGATACCCCTATTGCGGATACGTCGACCCGGATGGGGCCTCTGACGACGACGCTTTTGCAGAAGTATGGCGCCAACTGGACGCATGCTTTGGCGATCAACGATCTGTACTTCGACTTCATGGGGCCGTCGTTGGCCGCAGCTGGCCTGTCGCCAGAAGAAGGACCGCAAGCAGGTTCGGCTGGTGATGGCTCCGAGGCAGCCTTCCAGCGCATTCGCTCAGGCGGCTACCAAACCATCACGGTTGCAGAACCCTTGAACCTTCAGGGGTGGCAGCTGGTCGATGAATTGAACCGCGCAATCCAGGGTGAAGCGTGCTCGGGCTATGTTACGTCGCCTGCCTTGGTGACCGAAGAAGGTCTGTCGAAGCTGGGCGATAGCAACGCTTTCGACCCCGACATTCCGTACCGGGAAACCTACGCGACGATCTGGGGCAAGTAACCCGGATCTCTGGGCCTCGCACCTCTCCCAGCGAGGCCCGACCACCCATTTGGTCCCAAATGACTGACCGCCAGCGTTGGCGGAGAAAGCGCGTATGCGATGACGGAACCACTTGTAAAGATGCGCGGCATCACCAAGCGCTTTGGCGGCGTTCTGGCGCTGCAGGGCGTCGACTTAGAGGCCTACGCTGGAGAAGTTTTGGCAATCGTCGGAGACAACGGGGCTGGCAAGTCGACCCTGATCAAAGTCCTGACAGGCGTCTATCAGCCCAGCGAAGGCGAGATTTTTCTGGATGGAGACCGCGTGGTCTTCTCAAACCATGCGGATGCGATCGAGATGGGGATCGATGCGGTCTATCAGACCCTTGCCCTGGCCGATCATCTTGATCCTGCAGCCAATATGTTTCTTGGCAACGAACTTACGCGCAGCGTCCTTGGCATGACGCTTCTCGACAACAAGCGCATGCGCGCCGAGACCGAGCGCGTCCTGATGGAACGCCTTGGCGTGAAGCTCAAATCCCTCGATGCGCCGACCGAAAGTTTGTCGGGCGGCCAACGCCAAGCCGTGGCCATCGCACGCGCCGTTTATCACGAAGGCCTCCGGGTTCTTGTGATGGATGAGCCAACGGCGGCCCTTGGCCCGCAGGAAACAGCGCGGACCCTGAAACTGATCCAGACGCTGAAAGCGCAAGGATTGGCCGTGATCCTGATCAGCCATTCTTTGGACGACGTGTTCGAGGTGTCGGACCGGATCCATGTGCAACGCCGTGGCCAATGCGTCGGCGTTGTCGAGACCGCAAAGAGCAATACGCAAGAGGTCCTTGGCCTCATCGTTGGTGCAGAGGAGGCAGCCTGATGGCAACCGCGACCGCACGACAAACCTGGTCCGACCGACTGGAACCCTACATTGCGATCATTGGCCCGATGGCCATGATCCTGGCTGTCCTCTTGTTCATGGGAGTGGCAGAGCCTGCGCGGTATTTCCGCCTGTCAAACCTCAACCTAATCCTGCTTGACGCAGCGCTTTACATGCCGATGGCGATGGCCATGACCTTCGTCATCACGCAGCGCGGGATCGATCTGTCGATCGGCTCAATCGCGGCGCTGTCGGGCATCTTGATGGCGTTCCTGATCAAGCAATTCGGTTTCTCGGTCTATGTTGCCGTTCCAATCGCGATCATGCTCGGCGCGCTGATGGGGTTGATCAATGGCCTGATCATCACGCGCTTCAATGTGCCGGATCTGATCGGCACTTTGGCCATGGATCTCGTCTATCGAGGCTTGGCGCTGGTCATCGCGAAAGGTCTGGTTCTGGCGCGTTTCCCTGACTTCCTGACGGATATCGGGCGTGGCCAGATCCCGGGTTTCATTCCCATCCCGGTGATCATTGGCATTGCCACGATGATTGGCGGCTATGTTCTTCTGACCAGGACCTATTTCGGACGCTATACCATTGCCATCGGCTCCAACCCTGAAGCCGCGGATCTGACGGGCATCTCGGTCAATCGTCACAAGGTTTATGCCTACGTGCTTTGCGGCGCAGCCGCGGCACTGGCCGGTGTTATGCTGACGGGAAAGCTGAACGCTATTCAGGCGACCTCGGCTCCTTACTTCAACCTGCACGTGATCGCTGCGGTTGTTGTGGGCGGGACTTCGCTTTTCGGCGGGCGAGCTTCGATGCTTGGCTCTTTCGCAGGCGTGCTGCTCTTGTCGATGATGATCAACGCGCTGGTGACGTTGCGGATCGAATTCTTCTGGCAGTCGGTCGCCTCAGGCGTGGTCATCGTCAGCTCGGTCGCGCTTTACACTTGGCTTCAGAAAAAAGACCGCGACGGCGCGGGCGGCTGGTTGGCCGCGCTACAAACGCCGGAAGCGCAGAAGATGCTGCGTTTCAGTGCGGCACTCATCGGTGTGCTGATTGCATTGCTTGCAATTGGCGCAGTGACCGCCGTGGACCCGACACCAAGCGGGTAACGGCACATCTGCGGAGTGGTCGGGCCGGGGGTGCAGCCCCGGCACCGACCTAGGCTCCGCTCTCATGCAAAGGGAGGAACCTTATGAAGATATTGATGACAACTGCGATGGTGGCAAGCCTTGCGTCAGGTATGGCGCTGGCGGATGGGCACCTGCCACTGAAAGAACTGCCGGACATCGGCGATCGTGACTACTGGGTGCCGGATGAGGTGAACGCGGACGGCAAGCTGGAAGCGCTTCAGGCTGTCGTCGGCTCTGCCGCACAGCCATTTACCGGCAGCCTCGATAATCCGGTGCAGATTGCGTTGATCTACCCGTCCGCGGACACGTCGGATTTCTGGGCTCGCAACTATCTGGCTTTGACCAAGCGCCTCGATGAACTGGGGATCTCTTACGAGACGACCGAGTTTGCGTCGCGTCAGATCGAGCATTCGTTGCAGTCGACCTATGCAAACCAGGTCGAGCAGGACGCCGATCTCTACGACTACGTGATCTTCGGCCCTTCGGAACTGGCCATTCAGGCTGACAACATCGACAAGCTGTCGGGCAATGATGGCTTTGCGACCTATGTCTGGGCGTTCCACACCCCGCTGAAGGACCTCGGCAACCAGCCCGATGCGTGGTTTGATTTCTCCTCCGCGGCAGGCGCTCTGACCATGTGTGATTACATGATCGGTCGTCTGGGCGAAGGCGTGACGATGGC
>CAZMKY010000629.1:0-7984 GCA_964566835.1 uncultured Rhodobacterales bacterium | reverse complement strand
AAGGCGCCGAAATTGATGACCGTTGCGCGCAGGCGCGGAATGCCGAATGCGCCGTCAGCGCCCCAGATCAGGGCCGCTTCGACAGCGACAAAGAGGATGGCAAGGCTCCAGATTGGCCAGCGTGGGCCGGGCCGATCTTCGTCCATCAGAATCCGAAGGAGAAGTCACGCTCCAGCGACAGGAAGAGCGAGTTTTCCGTGCGATCAGGTTCAGCCGTTTCTTCGCGAACCGAATAGCTGTAGCCCGCGCGCAAATCCCAATCTTGCGCCAGGTCGCGGCGGTAGCTGACAGAGGCCGAGGTCCGGCTGATATCATCATCGGACCCAAGCGTGTTGGCTTCGGAATAGCTGAGGCCAGCGGACCAGCCCGAGATGTCGTTGATGGCTTGCGAATAGTTCAGGCGGATCGCCGTGTTGAGCACGGTTTCGCCGTCATCCGTCGTGGGCGACTGGCTGACACGGGCCGACAAGGCGCCGCGTGCGGTTTCGCGCGAGTAGTCGAGCGATGCGACAGGCCGGGTGCCCGACGTTTCCGGGTCGATGATACCAAGCGAGAAGCTGAGAGACCCGTCCGGCAGATCGAGGCTGCGGTTGATGCGCGCCTGTGTCAGGCGTCCGCCTTCGTCAATCCGGCTGGAGAACGTGGCGCCCAGCGTGCCGTTGGGGCGCGCCTGCGTGACGCTCAGTGTCAGGCCGACGCCATCATCGATGGTCGAAGAGGGGGCGTTGGTCGATGTCTCGACTTCGTCATAGGTGACATTGCCCGAGAACGAGAGACCGCGGGCCAGATCGCCCGAGAAGCCAAATCCGATGTAGCGACGGTCGCGCTTAGTGGCGGTGACGTCGTCTTCGCGGGTGCGGCTGATGCCGGCCAGCGCGCGGGCCGTCAGCGTCGGGTTGATGCGGAAGCTGGCCGTCGCATCGAGGCCAAGGCTTTCGCTGTTCTCGAGGTCCGGGTCGATCGTATTGAGATAATTCGTCTCATTATATCGACCTGACAGCGTCACGCCGAAGGGGGCGCCGATGCCGGTTTCCAGCCGCGCATTTGCGCCGATACGCTGGACCGAGCCGCCATCGAGCGTCAAAAGGTCGGGATCGAAGTCCAGTTCGATTTCGATATCGTCCAGCTCGGATTCGTCGTAGCTGGCCCCAAGGCTGAGCCGCGATGCCGCCCCTTCGCGGGTGTAGTTCACGCTGGCGCTGTCGCGTACGAATTCAAAGTCGTCGCCGTTGCCGTCGAGGCCGCCTTCGTAAACCGTTCCAAGCGACAGCCGGAAGGTTTCGGTGCGCGTTGCACTGTCCAGCGTAAAGCCAAGCCGGGTGCGCGCTTCGACCGAGCCGTCGGCCGGATCGGCGACGAAGCCGGGATTGTCTGTGGCGTTCAGCGTTTGAGAGAAGCTGAAAGTACCCGAAAGCCCTGGCGCATCTTGTGCCAGAGCCGGGGACACCCAAACCGGTGTCAGCGCGAGGAGGACGGCGAAGGGGGCGCCGGTCCGCGTATGGGTCATGTGCGCTACTCGAAGAGGCGGCGCTCGGGCACGATGATCACATCGCCGTCGGCGAGTACCATGTCACTTTGCAAGGATGCCCCGTCCGCAATTGCCTTGTAGTTGATGGTGGCCATCGATTGCTGGCCGGTTTTCGGGTCGGTGCGGCGCACCTGAATGCGCTTGGTCGCAGCGAAACGTGTGAAGCCGCCGGTTGCGGCAAGTGCCTGAAGAACGGTCGTGCCACGCTCCAGCGTCTTAACACCGGGCGAGCCGACTTCGCCGATCATGAAGACTTCGATCGTGCGCGGTGCAGCAACGCCGCCGCCACGGCTGACAGCCTGGCCGACCGAATTCACGGTGACGAAGACGTTCGGTTCGGACGCGAAGTTGGACGCGATGCCGGCGGTGATCCGATCCTCGATCTGGGCTGCGGTGCGGCCAGCGGCCTGAACTGCACCAGCGAAGGGGAAGCTGACCGATCCGTCGGGCAGAACAAGCACCTGACGGTTGAGCGACGGATCTTCCAGAACTTCGATCTGGAGCGTGTCGCCTGCCTTAACCGTGTAGGCGGACTGCGCATGCGCCACGGTCGCCAGAAGCAGCGACAAGATGGCAAAATAAATAGCTTTCATGGACCGACCCCCCGGTTTTGTAGCCCTGTTGATAAGTATGCGATTCTTTCCCTGCCGAAATGAAGTGATTTCTGAACACGTTCTCTCGATCAGGGTGATCGCGTGGCTTGGCTGCGACAGGATTATTCCACTCCTGCCGCTTCAAGTCGTTCGATCGCCGCGCGGGCGTCAGCGATCTGGGTGCGTTCGTCATCGTCTTCGGCCACTTCCAGCACGCGGCGGAACTGTTCCAAGGCTTCAGACGGGCGTTCGGCGGCTTCGAGGGCCGTCGCGTAGTGGAACTGGACGATGGGATCGCTGCTGAGCGTGCGGGCCGCAGGTTCCAAGTGGCGCAGCGCTTCTTCCAGATCACCGCGGCGGAATGCGATCCAGCCATAGGTGTCCTGGAACGGCGCAACTTCGCTTCCACGCAAACGGCGCGCGACGGTCCAGGCGCGATCAAGGCTTTCCTGATCATCGCGGTAGGTGGCCAGAAGGCTGGCGAGGTTGTTGGCGACAATGATTGTGTTTGAGTTCTGCGCGTAGAGGTCTTCGTAGACCGCGATGGCGCCGTCGATATCGCCCAGCAGTTCCAATCGCGAGGCATGCGCCCACTTCAGCCGGGCACTGTTCGGGAAGCGCTCCAAGCCTTCGTCGGTCAGGGCGGCAACTTCTTCGGTCTTGCCTTGCGCGCCAATGACGCGCAGCAGCTGGATCCAGATCCGGTCATTGCCATCGTGGTTGTCGATTACGTCACGCAGGATGGCTTCCGCTTCGGGGTAGTTCTGAAGCGAAAGCTGGGTGTTGGCGACGATCAGCTTCAGGACCGGGTTGTCCGGGTTTTCGGCCAGGATGTCGTTTGCAAGGTTCAACGCGCCTTCCGTATCTCCTCCATTCAGGCGGGCCCGAAGGAGGTTGACGCGGGCGGTCAGCGAAGCGTTGTCGCCGCCGGCCAGATCTTCGAGGAAGGCCGTGGCCTGATCCCGGCCTTCGCGACGAGCCAGGATTGCGACGCGCAGGCCGTCGGCTGCACGACGCGCGCGTGGTGTGTCGATCCGGCGGATCGCTTCTTCGACGCCAGTCGCACGGCTGTAGTCTTCCATGCCCAGATAGACCTGCGCGAGGAGGTCCAGAAGGGCGAAGTCGCCCGGTGTCTGGCGCAGGGCCTGAACCAGAACATCTTCGGCCGGGCGGTAGCTTTCGTCGGCCAGCAGCGCCTGCGCAAAGCGGAGCGATTCAACGCGGCCATTTTCCGACGCCTCAACGGCAAGAGAAAGCAGATCGCGCGCAAGCTCTGAGTTGCCGTTGCGGGCATGAGCGTCCGACATCAGCATCATCGCCTCGGAATCGTCAGGGTCCTGATCCAGAACGCGGCGGAGCATGGCGACTGCTTCTTCGGCGCGGTCTTCTGCAATGATCCAGCGTGCCTGCATCTTCAGGGCTTCGGTGTTGCTGCTGTCGGCCTCAATGACTTCGCCAACCATGGCGCGGGCACCGGTTTCGTTGCCGGTCGCCTCCAGCATCTTGGCCAGCGAGACGCGCAGGCGGTTGGTCTGATCATTCGGTTCCTGCCCGTCGAGGGCTTCTTGCATCAGCGCGATGCCTTCGTCGCGCTGTCCGTCGTCAAAAAGCAGCGAATCCTTGAGCGCCTTGAAGACGGAGTTGTCTTCGTTTTCGGCGATCACCGTGTCGAGTTCGGCAATTGCCGCTTCGACCCCGTCGCGTTGGCGGATGAATGTCACGATGGCCAGGATGCGGTCGCTGCGGGCTTCGTCCGTCGCTTCTGCCGCGAGTTCGCGCAGGTAGGCTTCGGCATCATCCGGGCGGCCAGAGGCGACCATGATCCGCAAGAGCGCTTCTTTCAGGCGTTCGTTTTCCGGGAAGCGCTCGATCATAACGCGCAGATGGGCTTCGGCTTCTTCCGTTTTGTCCTGCCGGGACAGGATTTGAAGCTTCAACGTGTTCATGCGCGGATCAAGTGGCTGACGTTCGAGGTAGTCGTCGATGACGGTCAACGCCTTGTCGGGCTCCTGTTCGCGGGAATAGCCTTCGACCAGAATGCGCATCAGGATCTCGCTTTCGGGATCCTCGACATAAAGCCCTTCGGCTTCGCGGGTGAGTTCGCGCAGGCGCGGTTCGTCTTCCTCGCTGGCAGCGCGTTCGAAGTTCAGCGCCATGTTCAGGATGCGGCTTTCGACCGTATCGGCCTGTGCCTGGATGACGACTTCGCCGTGACGGCGGGCTTCTTCCCAGTTCTGGCGGAGGATGGCCATTTCAGCCAGTTGAAGACGGCTGTGGATGTTGTCGGGCTGCTGTTCGACGACGCGCAGGAAATTTGTGTAGGCGGCAGAGGTATTGCCCTCGTTCAGCATGAGCTGTCCAAACGCCTGGCGGGCTTCAATGTGATCGGGGTTCAGTTGGAAGACATTCCGGAATTCCACAATGGCGCGTTCCACATCGCCATCATCCAACAGGGCCACAGCAGCTTCAAAGTGTTCTTCGGCACGCTCTTCTGCCGTGTCACATGCGGCCAAAGCCATAACGGCAACGATCAAAATGGAGCGGGTAACAGTTCCAAAAGCCATAGCCAGTCTCCTCAAATACACACGCGGGAGAGTAACGCTGATCACAGTGAGCGACCAGCGGTAAACAACAAAGTGAAAGGGTCTTAGTAGCCTGTGCCGCGCAGCACTGCGCCAGCGGTTTGCGCCAGAAGGCGGACATCCGTCGGCAGCGACAGGCGGTCGTCATACATGTCGTCGTAGAGCGCGCGGTCGACAAACTCGCTCTCGTTGCGGGCCGAGACCTGCCAGAAGCCGGTGATGCCGGGGCGCAGACGGTAGTAGGACGCGCCCGGATAGAGCGACTGCTGTTCGGGCATCATCGGGCGCGGCCCGACAAGCGCCATGTCGCCCATCAGCACGTTCAGAAGCTGTGGCAGTTCGTCCATGGACGACCGGCGCAGGACGCGGCCAAAGCGGGTGCACCGCGGGTCGTCCTTCAGCTTTTGCGTGGTGGCCCATTCGATGCGGGCCTTGGGGCTGGCTTGAAGATGGTCCTGAAGACGCTGTTCTGCGTCGGGCACCATCGTGCGGAATTTCCACATCATGAAGCGGCGGCCGTCTTTGCCGATGCGTTCCTGACGGTAAAACGGGGAATGGCCCTCCAGCGCGATGAGGCCCGCGATGAGAAGGCTGAACGGCAGCACGAAAGGTGCTGCGAGCAGGATCAGAACAGTTTCGAATGAACGCTTAAGACCGCCGCGATAAAGGCCCTTGCGGGCAGGACGAGACGGAATTCTGAGATCGGCAGGCGTAGCGCGTGCGTTGTCGATATTCGTTACATGTACTGTCATACTTACTAACCGAAGCGATTTCGGCCCCCAAGAAACTCACTCAACCCCATCGGCCAGAAAAAACGCAGCAGCAGATCCGGGTCGGCTCCTAGGTAGCATTCGGCATCAATTTTTAAAAGATTTTCTTCGACTTGCGGCGAGTGGTTGCCGCCGGGGCAGGCGCTAAACTGCCGCTGGTGCATGAAAAACCGCCATTTTTGGACAGGTTCACGCCATATTTTTGACAGATTGTGTGATTCCCGAAAGTGCGCTGAAAACAGCCTTTTGTGGACGATTGCCCTGCTGGTGGGGGATTGTTCTCATTTCGGGGACGATGGTGGCGCCGGGGTCGCGGACGATTCGCAAATGACACGTTCTGGTTAGCAGAGCCTTGCCGCAATTGCGAAAACGCGTATTTGACGGCATGATACGACGGGTCTTCCCGACCCTTGAGCGCCCCTTCGCCCTTGAGAAGTGCGTGGGCAAGGCGCAGATGAGTGAGGCGATGGCGAGTAACGATTTGTATATGGAGTTTTTCGGGTTCTCGGAGCGGCCCTTTACGCTGCTTCCCGATCCGGACTTCTTGTTTTGGTCCCGGGCGCACCGACGGGCCTTTTCCGTGCTGGAATATGGGGTCATGACGCGTGCGCCGATCACGGTCGTCACCGGCGAAGTGGGGGCGGGCAAAACAACCCTTATCCAGAAGCTGATCCAGTCTCTCGACGAAGACGTGACGCTGGGCCTGATCTCGAATGCGCAGGGCAATCGCGGCGAACTGCTTCAGTGGACGCTGAACGCCTTGGCGATCGAGACGGATTTCTCGGACGCCTATGTCTCGATGTTCCAGCAATTGCAGGACTTCGTGATCGAGGAATACGCCGAAGGCCGCCGTGTCATCATCATTATCGACGAAGCTCAGAACCTGTCGGTTGAAGGTCTGGAAGAGCTTCGGATGCTGACGAACATCAACTCGAACAAGGATGAGCTTTTGCAGTTGATCCTCGTCGGGCAGCCGGAACTCCGGCAGATGATCGTTCGCCCGGATCTGCGCCAGTTCGCGCAGCGGGTTACGGCGACGTATCACATCCCGGCTTTGGACCGTGCGGCCGTGGGCGGCTACATCCAGCACCGGTTGGCACATGTCGGTGGCACGGGGGCGGAATTTTCGCCAAGTGCGATTGACCTGATCCATGAGCACACGCGAGGCATTCCGCGTCTTATCAATAAGTTGTGCGACTTCTCCATGGTCTACGCCGCGACGGAAGAACGCCGATTGATCGACGAAGCCATCGTCGAGGAAGTCTTGGAAGACGGTATTTTCCTGGCCACGGTCGGTGCGAGTGAGGCGGCGGAATGAACAGCGATATCAAGTTCTACTGGTCCCTGCTTCTGCGCCGCCTGCCGGTGATGGTCGTGTTGTTTGTCGTGGCCTCCAGCATCGGGATCGGGCTGGCTGTAACGCTGCCGTCGAAATATGTGGCCGATGCGAAACTGCTGGTCGAAAGCCCGCAGATCCCTGGCAATCTTGCAGCTTCGACGGTGCAGACCGCAGCGTCCGAGCAGTTGCAGGTCATTGAGCAGCGTTTGAAGACGCGCGCCAACCTGATCGATCTGGCCAACCGCTTTCGCATTTTCCAAGGCCGTGGCCGCATGTCGCCGGACGAAATCGTGCGCGAAATGCGGGCCAATGTGCGGATCTGGTCCACTGGCGGGGCCAACCGCGCCACGCTGATGACCATCGCGTTCACGTCCGAGAACCCCCAGACCTCGGCTGATGTGGTGAACGAGCTGGTGACGCTGGTTCTGAACGAAGATGTCCGCTTCCGGACGGCACGGGCGGAAGAAACGCTGGAGTTCTTCGAAGACGAGGTTGACCGTCTCTCGACCGAATTGGCGCGGCGGAGCGCCAGCATTGTCGAGTTCAAGTCGGCCAACAAGGATGCGCTGCCGGCGGGGCAGGGCTTCCGCCTGGACCGACAGCGGCAGGTGCAGGACGGCATAAACCTTGGCCTGCGGGACCGGGCGGCGCTGAATGAACAGCGCAACCGGCTTGTGACCATGTTCGAGAACACGGGGCAGGTCGTCACGCCGCAAGCGGAGTTGACGCCAAATCAGCGACAGCTTCAGGCCGCACAGGATGAACTGGGCAACGCGCTGACAGTCTATTCCGAGACCAATCCGCGCGTGAAGATCCTGCAAGCGCGGATTGAGCGGTTGGAGCAGTTGGTTTCGGAAGAAGTTGCCCCGCAGACAGCGTCCAGCGAAGGGCCAAGCACATCAATCCTCGATCTGCAGCTGGAAGAAATCGACAGCCGCATTGGTCAGATCGACGAGGCCATCCAATCGGGCGAGGCCGAGTTGGAACAGCTGCGCGTCGCGATTGAACAGACACCGGAAAACGCCATCCGTCTGGAGGCGTTGGAGCGCGAATACGAGAATGTGCAGGCGCAATACGACCGGGCCACCAGTCGTCTGGCGACCGCGCAAACCGGTGAGCGGATCGAGGTTTTGTCCAAGGGCGCGCGCATGACCGTGCTGGAACAGGCGACC
>CAZMKY010000628.1:0-10444 GCA_964566835.1 uncultured Rhodobacterales bacterium | reverse complement strand
GCCATCGTCAGACACGACCCACCCGCTCAGATCCACGGCGTCGGGTCCGTCATTGAAAACCTCGAACCATTCCCCGCTGGCGTCCGACACGGCGAACGGGTTCTGCATAATTTCGGTAATGATAATAGACATCAAATAATCCCCCTGATGCTTTCCGTTCAGGGTGACGCCCGACTTCGAGTCGATCAATAGCAATTGACACAGTGCTGGTTTCCTTGCCGCGACGTCGCTTGGGCCGACCTCTGACGCGCCTCAATTTCAGTCTTGCTTGCGTGCATTTCCGGCAGGTTGGTTCTGGTAGCTCTCTGGTCCGCTCTCCCCCCTACGCCGCAACTGGCGTTGTGAAGATGGTGGTTTGGGCTGCGATGCTGTCTAGGAACAGCGCATCGGTCATCCCGGGCTTGGTCATGGGGGTCATGTGATCAAGGTCTTCGGCGGCGTAGGACCATGCCCTCGGATAGATCGCTTGCAGGTGGCGTGACGTCTCTTGGATCACGGCTGGTGAGCGGCTGCCGCGCAGTATGGTCAAGGGGCCTTCATATGACCTTTTCGCCGGTTCCCACGCGCCGGCCTCCAGTTGATCAAAGTCGCGCAAGACAGATCCGAATCGCAGGACAATCGCCTCCTTACGCCGGGCTGAGCTGTTGGCCCAAGAACCTTCGCCCGCCCAGTAGTCCAGGAAAAGCGCCATGCCGTCGTGCGGGCCGACCATGCGCATTAGCCACGATATATCCCTCAGGGCAGACGGTGCAGAGATGCGGTCTGAATATTGGACAGAGACGACCGGGTCATACAGGGTGACGCTGGCCACGTTCGCGGGAACCGCGTTGGCAGCTTTCATGGCGATTGAAGAGCCGAAGGAATGCGCGACCAGATGAACGGGGGCGGCTGAATTTGCGATGGAGTCCAACACGACAGAAAGGCGTGTTTCGGCGTCACTGTCCGGGATGTTTGGCGCTTGAACGCGCGCGTTGAGGCCAGCGGAGACCTGAAGAGACTGCCATTGCTTCGAGGAACTTGCCGATCCGTGGATCGCGATGATTTCACAACAGCTTTGGAGCGGTGTCATTGGATGCCCTTTCGTTGAGATAGGAGTTTGCCCCGACCGGTCCAATGTTCCTTCGGACGGGGCTTGTACGCTTTATGCGGCCGATTGCTTGGGGCTTGGTCGCAGCGTTGGGAACAGCATCGGTACGGTTCGTTGATACGTCGCGTAGCGATCGCCAAAGGTCCGCAGCAACGCGCGCTCTTCGAAGTAGAGGCCAACGAAGATGTAGGCAGTCATCGACCCGGCAAAGAGAAGATGTCCCCATGTCATGTGCGGCGTCGCAAAGAGCAGAATGATGACGCCAAGCTGCATGGGATGTCGAACCAAGCGGTAGAGGGCTGGTGTCCGGAACTCCGGTTCGGGCATGGGTTCTTTCCGCAGGTGCGTCCAGATCTGACGCAGACCGAAGAGTTCGAAATGATCGATCAGAAATGTCGACCATAGGACGAGCCCGGCGCCGATCCCGAATGCTGCGTAAGCCAGCAAGGCTATGGGGCCGTCAACTTGCCAGATTGTGCCGGTCATTGGCTGCCATTGCCACATGGCCAGCGCCAGACACAGGCTTGACTGCACCACATAGGTGCTGCGTTCTGCCGCCGCTGGCAGCGCTTTCAGCAAGACGGCTTTCACACGGTCCCGCGCCAGAAGCGAGTGGAAGAATCCAAAAGTCGCAATCAGGGCAATGTTGATCGCAATTGCCACGCCGATGCTGGGATCGGTTTGGCCAACCGTGTTTATGGACTTCGGAACCGGAATGCCCAGAAGGAAAGCGGCGAGATAGCTGAACACCGCCAGAAACAAGAGGTATGCGACGACGCCATAAGTGAAGATCAGAAAACGTTTCATTGCTTGTCGCCTCCTAGAGCCAGAAGAAGCGCAGCGCGCTGGTTTCTTGGGACACGGGCAACCCCATGTCGTTGCGCATGTGGTTGGACAGGTGCCGATGGGCAGACGGACGGTTGAAGCGCAGGTCAGGCGAAGACTTGCGGCGAAAGACGCGGTGCATGGTGAACTCCACTCAAGTTATTTGGATCGTGGCCGCGCTGCGCGGCGCACTTGGTGACACGGCTTATCCTTGGCCGGGCGCGCCCTTGCTTGAGGATTGTCTGGGGATTTCTTGGGGATTGCGGTTTCTTGGCCGTTTGAGGCCCGCATGTCCAAAATAGAAACACCCAGCTGAGCGCTGGGTGTTCTGGTCCGTAGAGGCGGCGAAGTCAGACCATTTCAGAACCGAAAGTTGTACGGATAGATGGAGTCGTCTTCGTCTGATGCCGGGTAACCAACGTCGGCGCGCATGTGGGAACTTAGGCGACGGAACTCTGGCGGCAGTTTCCGGTCGCGTCTTCTCGTCCGCCTGTTGGTTAGCATCTGCAGTAGTCTTGAAGTCATTGAAGTTGTCCTTTCACGAAGGCCGCACGGAACGGCGATGTGGCCTTATCGACGACATCTGACGGCAGAGCATGAGGTCGGCCTGAAGGTTCTCTGAAGTTTACCGATAGCCGAGGTTTTGACGTTGGAAGGACCGTGATAGCGTTTTCGCATGATCTACGCCTTTGATGCTTTTGTACTGGACGGCCCACGGATGGAGCTTCGCCAAGGCAGCGAGGTCATTCATCTTGAGCCCAAACACTTCACATTGCTGAAGATGCTCTTGGAGCATTCGGACAGAGTCGTGACCAAGGATGAGATCTTCGATGAAGTCTGGCCGGGTGTGTTTGTGACAGAGGCTTCGTTAAGTGGCGCGGTGAAGCATATCCGGAAGGCGCTTGGCGACGATGGTGAGGCACAGGCCTATATCCGAACCATCCGGGGCAAAGGCTTCCGCTTTGTGGGCGCCCTTTCCAAAGCAGCAGGCAGACCGGCGGCGGGGCCCGTCCCGGAACAACAGTCAGTCGTGAACGATGCCGGGCCACCGATCATCGCCGTGTTGCCATTCACCTTGCTGGGCAAAGATCTGAGCGAGACGGCGATTGCCGATGCTTTGCCGATAGAAATCATCGCCGCGCTTTCGCGACTACGATCAATCAAGGTCATCGCGCGCGGATCATCATTTCGACTGGACCTGAAGACGCATGGCCTTGGCGACATTCATGCGCGTCTTGGCGTGACCTATGTTGTTGCCGGTTCTGTCGAAGTTGCAGGGCGTCAACTCCGTATTTCGGTCGACGTCACAGACACGAGGGACGCGCAGGTCCTCTGGAGCGAGACCTACCTTGCCTCGATTGATGATATCTTCACGGTTCGAGAACAGATTGTAAGCGCCGTCATAACGGCAGCTGATCAACGTATCCCGCAAAACGAAGCGACGCGCATGGCCAGCGTTCCGACAGAGAAGCTTGATGCATGGGGACTGTATCACCTTGGCTTGCGGCATCTTTATCGCTTCAACGCGCCCGACAATGCCAAGGCCGCCCAATACTTCGAGAATGCGCTTCAAATAGATCCAAGCTTTGCGAGGGCGATCGCCGGGTTGTCCTATACGGAGTTTGAGAATTTCAATCTGGGCTTTGGGTCAGAAAGGGAAGCGCATCTGCAAAACGCCCTGCGGCACGCAGAAGCTTCAGTGGACTCTGATCCTCATGATCCCTTTTGCAATCTTGTCCTGGGACGGGCGCACTGGATTCACGAAGATATCGATGGCGCGCGAGCTTGGACCGATCGTGCCGTGACGTTGAACCCAAACTATGCCTTTGGCCATTACAACAGTGGGAAGTTCGCGGCGATTGCATGCCAGAGCACGTTGGCTGATGCGCATGTCCAATCCGCTCTGGCACTCAGCCCGATTGACCCGCACTTGCAATCGATGCTGAGCGCCCGCGCCTTTGCGGCCTTTATGAGTGATGACGCACAACAGGCGATCCGGTTTGCCGAGCAGTCGCTGCGTGCACCCAATGCGCATCTTTATGTCTGCGTCATAGCCGCGGCGATTTTTGCCCATTTCGACCAACCCCACAGAATTGAGGAAGTTCAACGCAGGATCGCGAGACTGGGCAGCCATTTCGGGCGCGATCACTTCGAGATGTTGTTCAAACCGACTGATCCTTCAAAGGCCAAGCATCTGGCGGCGGCATTCGATCAACTGGGGTTCTGAGGGGCGTTGAAGTAGCCGCAGGCGGCTCCTTTCCAGCGGGCATTGTCAGGCGTCGCGTTTTGCTTCGTGCGCAAGGCCTTGCGCCAAAAGATCAAAGACGATCCGAATCCGCCTGCTGGTCTGAAGTTCGCGGTGGGTGACAAGCCAAACCGGAAATTCCTGAGGCGGCATGTCCGGCAACAAACGTTCCAGCCCCGGAGTGCCGTCGCACAGCGCGGCTGGAAGAAGCGACACGCCAAATCCGGCTTTCAGAAAACCGTTCATCACTACGCCACTGTCCGACCCAAGCACAAAGTTTTCTTCCGTGAGCGGTACGTCGATATTGCGAAGTTGGCTGATGAGGTCCTTCGGATCTGGCACGCCGACAAAGTCGTGTCCTGCAAGATCACGCGGTTTCTGCGGACGACCTGCCCGCTCCAGATAGGTCTTCGACGCGTAGAAGTAAGCTTTTAGATCGCTCACATGGCGCGCGATCAGTTCTGGTTGCTCGGGCCGTTGATGCCGGATCGCAATATCCGCCTCGCGCTTCAGCAGGTCCTTGATGTCATTGGACGGCAAAACATCAAGGCGAATGGCGGGGGCCATCTGCCTGAGTGGGCGCAGAAGCCTTGGCAATAAATCGACGGCCAACATATCGGTCACCGTGATCTTCACCGTGCCAGATATCTCGGTGGCGTGACCGGCTGCCCCCATGGAAATCATTGATGCCGCATCCCCCATGGCACGCACGTGGCGCAACAAATTCTCGCCAGCCTCGGTCAGGCTTGGGCCCCTGACACTGCGCTCCATGAGCGTGACACCCAGCCGGGCCTCAAGTTCCGAAATCTGACGGCCAACAGTGGGCTGGGTTGTCCGCAGCGCGCGCGCAGCCGCGCTGAAGGAGCCTTCCTCGACCGTCGCAAGGAAGGCGCGCACCTGATTCCAGTCAAAAGAAACGGCATCCCAGTTCATGCGCTTGCGTATAGCGGCGGTAGGTTTTTTCGCAATCGTTCCCGCCTCGACGCATAGGCATATCGGCTCTGATACGCATCACGCTCGTACATTCGTCTGTCGGGCGTCCAGCTTAAGGAAACGATCTATGCGCCCTCTCGATCCGCACACAAAGCTCTCTGCGCTTTGGCTGTTCATCCTCCTCAACATCATCTTCCGAGACATCCACCAGTTCGTGATGCCGGGCTTTCTTCAGCAGATCATGACAGGCCGCTTCAATGGGATGGAGATTACCGGCCAACTGATGTTGTTGGGTGCCGTCGTTGTCACGGTGCCGATTGGAATGGTGCTTCTGTCAATCCTGTTGGCGCGGCCTTGGTTGCGGCCCCTGACCTTTGCCGCAGCAGCGATCACGACGCCCACCATGGTTCCGCCCCCGCCGATGGAGTTGCATGCCGCCTACCACCTTGCACTGCAACTGGCGGCAATAATCGCGATCTGTTTCGTCGCATGGCGCTGGGACACGACAGAATGTCGACCTTAAGCCGCTTCGAGTTTTGCCAATGTCGGGGAATGGTGCCCAGGAGAGGACTCGAACCTCCACGTCCATACGGACACTAGCACCTGAAGCTAGCGCGTCTACCAATTCCGCCACCTGGGCCGGTGTCGTGGAGCGCGGATTAGACGCCTCTGACGAGGGTGTCAACGGGATTCGCGCGGCGAAATGCGCCTTGTCTGTGGGATGGGGCAGGGCTACACCCGGCTGAAGGCGGAAGGGAGCCAGATATGACCAAGCTCGTCACGATTTTCGGCGGATCGGGGTTTGTGGGGCGCTATGTCGCCCAGCGTATGGCGCGGGCCGGTTGGCGCGTTCGCGTCGCGGTGCGACGTCCCAATGATGCAATTTTCGTGCGTCCCTACGGCGTCGTCGGACAGGTAGAACCTGTCTTCTGCAATATTCGCGATGATGACAGCGTACGGCTGGTTACCACCGGCGCGGATGCTGTGGTCAATTGCGTGGGCATCCTGGCTGAGAGCGGCAAAAACACCTTTGATCAAGTGCAGGACGAAGGCGCCGGGCGCGTCGCGCGGATTGCTGCCGAAGAAGGCGTGACGTCGTTGGTTCATGTCTCTGCCATTGGCGCGGATACAAGGTCGGACAGCGACTACGCTCGTACGAAGGGCGAAGGCGAGGCCGCCGTCCTCGAAGCTTTTCCGTCTGCCGTCATCCTGCGCCCATCCATCGTTTTCGGCGAAGAGGATGAGTTCTTCAATCGTTTTGCCAAGATGGCGCGGATGTCCCCGTTCGTCCCGATCTTTGGCGCGGACACCCGTTTCCAGCCGGTTTATGTGGACGACGTCGCAGAAGCCGCAGAGCGGGCCGTTGTTCACGGTGTTCAGCCCGGCATCTATGAGCTGGGTGGTCCTGACGTGAACACCTTCCGCGAGTTGATGGTGCAAATGCTGCAAATCATCCGTCGCAACCGCGTTGTGCTGGGTCTGCCGTTCTTCGTCGGACGCCTGATGGGGGCATTGTTCGACTTTGGTTCGAAGATCACCGGCGGCCTTTTGCAAGGTCCCGTCACCCGTGATCAAGTCCGCAATCTTGCCAATGACAATGTCGTCACGGGCGAAACTCGGACATTCGAAGATCTTGGTATTCGACCCACCTCGATGGAAGCTGTTCTGCCTGAATACCTCTGGCGGTTCCGTCCGTCCGGTCAGTATTCCGACATCAAGGAATCCGCGCGCAACCTAAAAGGCTAGCTGTAGGCGATCGCCAGCAGGATCAGCCCTAGGATCACGCGGTAAATCACGTACGGCGTGTAGCTGTAGCTGTTCAAGAACCGCATCATGAGTGCGAGTGCGCCAAGCGCAGCGACAAATGCAAACGCAGCGCCGATGGCGGCGTCACGCATCAGATCCCAGTTTGCGTCTGATATGACGTCGAGGCCCAGCAAGGTGCCGGATGCGAGTATCGTTGGAATTGACATCAGCATTGCCAGCCGCGCCGCGTCCTTCCTTTCGTATCCGAGGAAGCGCGCGCCTGTAATCGTGATGCCGGAGCGCGAAGTGCCGGGGATCAGTGCAACCGCTTGCCACAGTCCCATCTGTATCGCGTGGCCCAGCGTCCAGTCTTTGGCGACGCGGTCAGACGGGCCGTTACGATCCGCCACCCAGAGGACAATGCCAAAAATCAGCATTGTCCAGCCGATGACCTTGATGGAGCGTAGTGCTTCATCAAGGCCCGCAATCTTGATCAGAAGTCCGGCTATGACGACGGGTATTGTTGCAATCGCCAGCAACCAAAGGAGCCGCGCCCCGGGGTGGTCCAGATTTCCCTTGAGCAGCGATGGCAAGCCGCTGAGTGCGGTCCCGACATCTCTCCGGAAGTAAAGGATGACGGCTCCCAAAGTCCCGACATGGACAGCGACATCGATGGCCTGCCCTTGGTCTTCGATCCCGGTGAGGCCGGGTAGCAAGATCAGATGACCGGAAGAAGACACAGGCAAAAATTCGGTAATGCCCTGAATCAGCGCGATAAGAATCAGATGAAATAAGGGCATTCAGGATGTCTTTTCTGGGTCTCGCGCTACCTAAACGGAAGTGGTTCGGCAGCGGAAGAGCAATTTTAAATCCGAATCGGACCTAAAAAGTGAAGAAATTCGTCTGAATCAGCGTGCGGCAACCGCTTCAATCTGAATTTAGGTCAGCACATTTTACTTTTCATCGCTGTTGGTCGTGGTATGAGGGCGCAAACCGAGTCAGGGAGGTTCGCATGGGCGAGAATCCGATGCTGAAATTTGTAGATGTACCGCGTGACATGCCGATGAAGCGTGAGGCGGGGGAGCGGCGGGAGGATTTCCGCGAGATCTATGCCGAGTACGCCGACCAGAAGGCGAAGGAGCAGGCCGCGCGCTGCAGTCAGTGCGGGGTGCCCTATTGCCAGTCGCATTGTCCACTGCACAACAATATTCCGGACTGGCTGCGACTGACCGCCGAGGGACGCCTGAAAGAGGCCTACGAGATCAGTCAGGCGACCAATACCTTCCCCGAGATCTGTGGCCGCATCTGTCCGCAGGACCGTCTGTGCGAAGGCAACTGCGTGATCGAACAATCGGGCCACGGCACGGTCACCATCGGCTCGGTCGAGAAATACATCACCGATACGGCTTGGGAAGAAGGCTGGGTTGTTCCGGTGTCCCCGACCGTTGAACGCCCTGAAAGTGTTGGCATTATTGGCGCTGGACCGGGTGGTCTGGCCGCGGCTGAAAGGCTGCGCGCGAATGGTGTGCAAGTGACGGTCTATGACCGCTATGACCGGGCAGGCGGACTGCTGACCTACGGCATTCCCGGCTTCAAGCTGGAGAAGGACGTCGTCATGCGCCGCATTGACCAGCTGGAGCAAGGCGGCGTCGCCTTCAAACTGAACTGCAACGTCGGCGAAGACATCAGCTTTGCCGAGATCCGGGACGCGCATGATGCCGTTCTGATTGCGACCGGCGTCTACAAGTCGCGCGATCTGGGAGGCCCCGGCAGCGGTGCCGACGGCATTGTGCGAGCACTGGATTACCTGACGGCGTCGAACCGTAAAAGCTTTGGTGACACCGTCGCGGAGTTCGATAGCGGTGAGCTGAACGCCGATGGCAAGAACGTCGTCGTCATCGGTGGTGGCGACACTGCGATGGACTGCGTCCGCACAGCGATACGGCAAGGCGCGAAAAGCGTTAAGTGCCTGTATCGGCGGGACAAAGCCAACATGCCCGGATCCCAGCGGGAAGTTCAGAACGCCGAGGAAGAAGGCGTCGACTTCGTCTGGCTGTCGGCGCCCAAGGGCTTCACCGGCGACGCCGTGGATGGCGTCATCGTGCAGAAGATGCGCCTTGGCGCACCGGATGCCACGGGCCGCCAGGTGCCGGAACTGATTGAGGGATCGGACTATACCGAAGAGGCCGATCTGGTGATCAAGGCGCTGGGCTTTGAGCCCGAAGAGTTGCCGAAGCTTTGGGGCGAAGACGGTCTGGAAGTGACACGTTGGGGCACCATCAAGGCGGACTTCCAAACGCACGCCACGTCGCTGGATGGTGTCTATGCCGTCGGTGACATCGTGCGGGGGGCGTCGCTGGTCGTTTGGGCGATCCGCGACGGCCGGGAAGCGGCGGATGCCATCCTGGCAGAGCTTGGGTCCGTAGGCGCTGTCGCGGCGGAATGATCAGAGAATGTATGCAAATGATCGGTTCCAGTAACGCTGATGCATGCATTTGATCAGCCGGATGTGAGGCGCGGACGCACCGAACGCATGGATGAAGACCAGATGAACGGTGCGGACCTGACCAAACTGTAAACACAGCGCACGCGACAGAAGGCCTGACGCGTTCGCCCTGACAAGGAAACGGTAAGAGATGTCGATCGAGAACCCTGTTTACGCGGACCACCTGCAAGGGCTTTGCCTTTGCGGCGCTGTCGGCGTGACGGTCGGTCGGCACCGGGCCGAGGTCGGCGCCTGCCATTGCAGCCGCTGTCGCCGCTGGAGCGGATCTGCGGCCTTCCTGTTTTCCGCGCCCGAGGATCAAGTGACGGTCGAAGGCCCGGTCCGGATCTGGAAGCATGACATCGCAGAGCGCGCGTCATGCGACGTGTGCGGGACGCTGATCTGGATGCGGAGCCACGGCGAGGAGTACGAATTCCAGGTGGGCTTCTTCGACGGCGCGAAAGACTATCCGCTGATTTCGGAGATCTACGTCGATTGCGCTTTTGCCGCCGTACCTTTGGCGGGCGACCACAAGCGTGCTGACGCTGCGACCTACGAGGCGAAGGCCCCGACGACGGAGGCAGCGCCATGACCAAGTTGACCGGCCAATGCCTTTGCGGTGCCGTCACCATCGCGGCCACACGCATCAATGAGCGGATGCGGGCGTGCCACTGCGACATGTGTCGCCAGCAGACTTCGATGGCCTTTGCCTCGATTGATGTCGATCAGGAAACGCTTGAGGTCAGCGGCCCTGTCACGCGGTTTCAATCGTCTGACTGGGCAGAGCGGGCGTTCTGCGCCACCTGCGGTTCAACGCTTTGGTACGGCACGTTGCACGATGGGCATCGGAATATGGCCGCCGGGCTTTTCGAGAATGCCGGGGGCGCGACGCTGAGCCTGGAGTTTTTTGCCGACCAGTGCCCGGACGGATACGCCCTGGCGGGCACGCACCGAAAGATGACGAGAGACGAGACAATTGCGCTGTTCGCCCCGGACGAGGGCTGAGCGCGAGACACCATGCCGGTGGAGGCTCTGCCTCCCCCGGACCCCCTCCGGGATATTTCCGGACCGATGAACGGGGGATACGAGAGGAGAGATGTGAGATGACCAAGTTCGATGCTGA
>CAZMKY010000627.1:0-1980 GCA_964566835.1 uncultured Rhodobacterales bacterium | reverse complement strand
AAGCCGACCTTTGGCAGGCGCGTATACGACGCCCATCGTCGGCACCCCATCCTCGACGAGCGCGATGTTCACCGTGAAATCTCCACGGCGTTTTACGAATTCCTTTGTGCCATCAAGGGGATCGACGATCAGAAAAGTGCGAGCATCGAGATCATGCGTCGCCGCCTGCTCCTCTGTCACCAGGGGAATTTCGGGAAACTCGCGGGCCAATCCGGCGGAAATCAGGGCATCCGCCGCCTCGTCAGCTTCGGTCACCGGGCTTGCGTCAGATTTCTCTCGGACGCCCATGTCGCCACGCCGATAGATCTCCATGATGACTGCGCCGGCCTCAATCGATAGGCGGCGCATGGCCGACATCAGTGCATTTCGGTCAATACCAGACATTTTTCTGCCACACCTTACTGTCTATACAGCGTTTATAGGCTTATGATGGCGGGCAACGGTCGTGACAAGACCGACCCGAGGCAACACCAGCTAATTGGCAGGCAGGTTCGCAATGTTTCAAGCTCAAAGACGACAAACACTCGTCGGCGCGTCGATCACGATCCTTGACCTGATCTATCACAATACTGTCCGCAGCGTTCGGAAATCGCACCGGGACGCACTCATGGCGATCCTGCTGAACATCGCCCAAACGCTTATCCTGGTTGCGTCATTCTATTTCCTTTTCGACATACTTGGCCTGCGCGGGCTGGCGATCCGGGGCGATTTTCTTCTCTATGTGATGTCGGGGATCTTTGTCTTCATGGCCCACGTGAAAGCAGTGGCCGCTGTCGCCGGTTCGGAAGGCCCGGCGTCGCCGATGATGCAGCACCTGCCCATGTCAACGACAGTGTCATTCTGGGCGGCGGCTTTCAGCGCCTTGTATATCCAGGTTATCTCTCTTGGCTTTGTCCTGGCGGGCTATCATCTGATCTGGACTCCCGTCGAGGTTTACGACCCGGTCGGGGCGGTTGGCATGCTGGTGCTGGCCTGGTTCTTCGGTGTGGCAGTTGGCTCGGTTTTCCTGGCCTTGAAGCCATGGATGCCCGGTATCGTTGGGCTCCTGCAGCAGATCTATACGCGCGTGAACATGTTTGCCTCGGGCAAAATGTTCGTCGCCAATACGCTGCCAGCGACGATGTACGCCATGTTTGCCTGGAATCCACTCTTCCACATCATTGATCAGGGACGCGGTTTTCTTTTCATCAACTACTCCCCAATGAAGTCGTCCCTGACGTATCCGATCATCGTATCGCTCGTACTGTTGGTGATCGGCCTTTTGGGTGAAAGCTATACGCGCAAGCGCGTGTCCGTCAGTTGGTCGGCCGGACGTTGATACGGGCCGCGCTGGCGGCCTTCCTGACAACAGGTCCCGCGTTCGCGTATGTTGAGGGCTGGCCCGCGTTGTATGACGTTGCCAATGTCGCGGAAGACGACGTTCTGAATGTCCGGGAAGACCCCAATGCGTCGTCATATGTGTTCGGTAAACTTGCCCCCGGCGCGGTGGTCGAAGTGATAGACCAGAATCCCGAGGGGACCTGGGCGTTGGTCAATTCTGGCGAGGCTGCCGGATGGGTGTCGGCGCGATACCTGCGCCGTCTTGGCGCGCAGTTGGATGGCGACTACCCCGAAATTACCGTCTGCGGTGGCACAGAACCCTTCTGGGATCTTACCCGCAAGGACGGGAACATCACGTTTGAATCCTTTTCTTACGACAGCCCCCCGGTCACCGAATCCCTGTTGTGGGAAACGACCTCGATCGGCAACCGTCATCGCTATGCGTTTCGCACGTCCAACATGATCGGAATCGTGTCTCGCGAATATTGCCATGATGGCATGTCGGACCGGGCGTTTGGTCTTGAGATCAACCTGATCCTTGACGAGGAAGGGTATCACATGAATGGGTGCTGCTCGATCCTGCCGCGCGAAGAGTGACTTCCATTCGCCCAGCGGCGTTCCTTATAGAAACGTTTCGCGGCTGCGACGCGCCTTCAGTTT
>CAZMKY010000626.1:0-3692 GCA_964566835.1 uncultured Rhodobacterales bacterium | reverse complement strand
CCCAAACGGCGATGATCCACGGCCACTCTCCCCAGAACTGGAACAGCGCCAGACCCATCGCCAGAAGCCCGCCGACCAACGCACCAACGTAAGGAATGAAGGTCAGCGCGCCGGCGACAAAGCCCACGACCAGACCGAAGTTCAGCCCGACGAGCATCAGCGCCACGGCATAATACGTCCCCAGGATCAGGCAGACCGTCCCCTGACCCCGGATGAAGGCCGCCATCGTCATGTCGATCTCGGCCATGATCTTGCGGATCACCGGGGCATGGTCGCGTGGCAGAAGGCTGTCGATCTTGGCGACCATGTTGTCCCAATCAAGCAGCAGGTAAAATCCGACAACAGGCACGATGACGAACAGGACAAGCACGTTGAAGAAGGACGAGAAGGACGCGATCACGCCCGTGAACAGCTCTCCGCCCTTGGCCTGAATGGTCTCGGCCAGTGATCCAAGCGATTGCCGGATCGTCGAATTCGCGTCGCCCAGATCCGGGAACTTTTCGGTCACGAAGGCCTGCAGGTTGCTGGCCATCATCGGGGCCGTTTCGATCAGGTCAGCGGCCTGCGCGATCAGCGTCGGAATGATCAAAAGCGCAGCCACGACAAATACGATCACCGCACCCACCGTGATGATGCCGGTCGCAACGGCGCGCGAACAGCCCAGGCTTTCCAGGCGGTCGGCAACCGGATCAAGGAAATAGGCAATCGCCGCCCCCAGTACGAACGGCAGGATCACATCGCCGAGAAACCAAAGGACGATGAAAAAGACCGCCGCAGCGATCCCCCAATAGGTCAATTGTTGTCTGACAGGGAGGGCCATGAAGCCTATGTGACCAACTGCGAGAGACGATTCAAGGGAAGACTGCGTGCCATGCCACGCGGGTGCTGGCCCTTTGACCCGCGAAAGACGCTCGCCTAACGTCCATTCATGGCACGCGATTACAGTTTGGTCAGGGAAGGCGGCGGGGAGGCGGAAACAGCCGGGCTTGCCAATCCGTCCTGGTACCGGACCGAGGTGGATCCAGCGACCATCAGACGTCTCATGGTCAAGGAAGACGCACGTCCGACACGCGATACGGTGCTCTGGCTTGGCTCTATGGTCGTCTTGGCGGGGCTTGGCCTCTGGCTCTGGCCTTCGCTCTGGTCGGTGCCGGCGTGGCTGGCCTACGGCGTGCTCTACGGGTCCGCCTCGGATTCACGCTGGCATGAATGCGGACACCGGACCGCCTTCAAGACCCCTTGGAAGAACGAAGTCGTCTACCAACTGGCGTCGTTCATGCTGATGCGAAATCCCGTGGTCTGGCGCGCCAGTCACGTGCGCCATCACACCGACACGATCATTGTAGGTCGCGACCCTGAAATCGTGGCGATGCGCCCCCCGGACCTGGCCCGCATCGCCTTGAATCTGTTGGGCCTTGTTGACACCTGGACGCTGATCCGGCGCATGGCGCTTCATGCGTGGGGGCGCATCCATCCGGAAGAAGCGCCATACCTTCGGCCGCAGGACCATGCCAAAGTCTTCCGAGTGGCACGGATCTGGTTTGGGATCTACGCGGCCACGATCGCCACTGCGATCTGGAGCGGGTCGATCCTGCCTCTGATGGTGATCGGCCTGCCAAGGCTCTACGGCGCGTGGCACCACGTGATGACGGGCCTTCTTCAGCATCTGGGCCTTGCCGAGAACGTCACCGATCATCGTCTCAACACGCGCACGGTCCTGATGAACCCCGTCAGCCGCTTCATCTATCTGAACATGAACTACCACCTCGAACACCACATGTTCACGATGGTCCCGTATTACCGCCTACCGGATCTGCACGCGCTCATCCGCCACGACACGCCCGCGCCAGACCCGGGGATCTGGGCGGCCTTCCGGCGGCTCTTGCCGGTGCTCTATCGGCAGCTGCGCCACGAAGACGCCGTCATCATTCCCGATCTGCCGTCCACCGCGCGCCCTTACAGGGCCGAAGTCGAAGCCTTGCGCCCGCACGCCGTCTGACCATGTGTCGCCATCTGGGTATTTGAAAACAGAGGAGTTCAGGGTGCGCCCTAGATCTCCTCTGCTCTGAAATACCCAAGTGGTGCAGCGGTTCCGACCAAGCAGGCGCTTGCCGAGGTGGGGGCTTTGGCATACTCCGGCCCGAAGACCCATTTGCCGGAGTTCGATGAGACATGCGCCTGACCCGATATTTCCTGCCCGTCCTGAAGGAAACGCCTGCAGAGGCGCAGATCGTCTCGCACCGCCTGATGCTCCGGGCCGGCATGATCAAGCAGGCCAGCGCCGGGATCTATTCGTGGTTGCCGCTGGGCTACAAGGTTCTGAAGAACATCGAAAAGATCGTGCACGAGGAACAACAGCGCGTCGGCCATATCCCGATGCTGATGCCGACCTTGCAATCAGCCGATCTCTGGCGCGAAAGCGGGCGTTATGACGACTACGGCGAAGAGATGCTGCGCATCCGCGACCGTCATGATCGCGCCATGCTCTATGGTCCGACCAATGAAGAACTGATCACCGACATCTTCCGCAGCTATGTCCGGTCCTACAGGGACCTGCCGCTGACGCTGTACCACATTCAGTGGAAGTTCCGGGACGAGATCCGCCCCCGCTTTGGCGTGATGCGCGGGCGGGAGTTCCTGATGAAGGACGGCTACAACTTCGACCTGACGAAGGACGATGCGCTGCACGCCTATAACCGGCACCTCGTCAGCTATTTGCGCACGTATGAGCGGATGGGCCTTCAGGCAATCCCGATGCGTGCTGATGGCGGACCGATCGGGGGGGATTACACGCACGAATTCCTCGTCTTGGCCGACACCGGTGAAAGCGAGGTCTTCTATGACCGTGAAATCACCGATCTGACCTTCGGCGACCGCGCGGTGGACCCGGACGACAAGGATGCCTGCCGCGCTGTGCTGGAGGAATTCACCTCGCGCTATGCCCGCACGGACGAAACCCATGACGAGGCCGTCTTTGCCGAACAGGTCCCGGAAGAACGTCGTCGCACTGCGCGGGGCATCGAAGTCGGACAGATCTTCTACTTCGGCACCAAGTATTCCGACGCCATGGGGGCGGTCGTGCAAGACGCCGAAGGCGCACAGGTGCCTGTCCATATGGGCTCGCACGGGATCGGTGTCAGCCGCCTTCTGGGAGCAATCATCGAAGCCAGTCACGACGACAACGGCATCATCTGGCCGGAAGGGGTCACGCCGTTCCACGCGGGCATCGTCAACCTGCGCCAAGGCGACGAAGGCACGGATGCCGCCTGCGCCGAGATCGAAGCGCGGCTGGAAGCAAAGGGGTTGGAGCCGCTTTACGACGACCGCGACGAACGCGCGGGCGGCAAGTTTGCCACCATGGACCTCATCGGTCTGCCGTGGCGCGTCACCGTTGGTCCACGGGGTCTGAAGAGTGGCGTCGTCGAATTGACCAGCCGCAAGACCGGCGAAAGCGAGGAAATGAGCCTCGATGCCGTCGTCGATCGCCTCGGCCAGATCTACGGCGTCTGACAGGGATGTGAGAGGACAGGCGCGAAGTCCGCGCTAGGTTTCCCGCCAGTGTCTGTCTGATCGGAGTAGCCTCATGTTCCTTGCCCGCCCCCTTGCTGTTCTTCTTGCGTCAGCCACGGCCGCCTTGGCCGGGGCGCATGCGACGGGCGATCCGGTGCCGCAGGGGCGGGCCAACGCGGATT
>CAZMKY010000625.1:0-9775 GCA_964566835.1 uncultured Rhodobacterales bacterium | reverse complement strand
TTTTGACCCATGGCTTCCGGTCAAGGCCAAGGGCGGCGGCTTTGCGTGCGACGAGACCTGCGCCGATCATGACGTAGGGGTTCGACGTGTTGGTGCAGGAGGTGATCGACGCGATCACGACCTTGCCCGATTCCATCGTGTCATCTTCGCCAGCGACAGCCCCTTCTTTGCTCATCGGACGCTTGAAGGTTTCGGCCATCTCCTTGGAGAAGGCCGCCTTGGCATTGTCGAGCGCGACATAGTCCTGAGGACGTTTCGGGCCCGAGATGGCCGGAACGATCGTACCCATGTCGAGCGTCAGGGTATCGGTGTAGACAGGCGCATAATCCGCGCCACGCCAGAAGCCGTTTTCCTTCGCATAGGCTTCGACCAGTGCGATGCGCGCCTCGTCGCGGCCCGTGTTGCGCAGGTAGCGCAGCGTCTCGCCGTCGATCGGGAAGAAGCCGCAAGTTGCGCCGTATTCAGGTGCCATGTTTGCGATGGTTGCGCGATCGGCCAGCGGCAGACGGTCGAGACCTTCGCCGTAGAATTCGACGAATTTGCCGACAACACCCTTGGCGCGCAGCATTTCAACGACCTTCAGGACCAGGTCGGTACCTGTCGTGCCTTCGACCATTGCGCCGGTCAGTTCAAATCCGATGACTTCCGGGATCAGCATCGAGATCGGCTGGCCCAGCATGGCCGCCTCGGCTTCAATGCCGCCAACACCCCAGCCCAGAACAGCAGCGCCGTTGACCATAGTGTTGTGGCTGTCGGTGCCGACGAGCGTGTCAGGGTAGGCGACTTCTTCACCGTTCTGATCGGTATCGGTCCAGACAGTCTGCGCCAGATACTCAAGGTTGACCTGGTGACAGATGCCGGTGCCGGGCGGAACAACGCGGAAGTTGTTGAACGCGGACTGACCCCACTTGAGGAAGGTGTAGCGTTCCATGTTGCGTTCGTATTCGCGGTCAACGTTCATCTGGAACGCCCGCGGGTTGCCGAACTCGTCAATCATGACGGAGTGGTCGATGACCAGATCGACGGGGTTCAGCGGGTTGATCTTCTCGGCGTCACCACCAAGAGCCACGATGCCGTCGCGCATGGCGGCAAGGTCGACCACGGCCGGAACGCCGGTGAAGTCCTGCATCAGAACGCGCGCCGGGCGATAGCTGATCTCGCGCGGGTTCTGGCCGCCTTTGTCCGCCCAGGCGCTGAAAGCCTTGATGTCGTCGACGCTTACAGTCTTGCCGTCTTCGAACCGCAGCATGTTTTCCAACACCACCTTCAGTGCGGCAGGAAGGCGAGAGAAGTCACCCAAGCCAGCAGCTTCTGCGGCGGGGATCGAATAGTAAGCGACGCTCTGATCGCCTACGGTCAGGGTCTTGCGGGTCTGGGAACTGTCGTGTCCGACGGTGATGGGCATGGCGCTTGGCCTCCTCTGAATCCACGGAATCTGCGCACCCGATACCCTGTCCGGACGCGACTGGGAAGGGGGGATGCGGCATTTTGCATACGATGGCATACAAAAAGTAGGATGCGCCGGCCGATTTTGAAGGTTCGAGGGCGCGTGCTTCCGGGATCACCGTCACAAAGTCTCTCAAAACGTTGATTGGAGCAGCGGGCATTGCTCGGTTAGGAGTGGCGTGGGGATAAATGTGGAGATGTGAAAAGCATGAGTCGTTTTCTGAAGGTGCTGCTTGCCGCCGGATTGGGTTTGACCGCCAACGTTGCCTCCGCAGGAGAGCGTGCGGTGGTCGTCGAGCTTTTCACCTCGCAGGGGTGTTCGTCCTGCCCACCCGCAGATGCGCTACTGGGCGAGATCGCTGACCGCGAAGACGTGATCGCCCTCGCACTTCATGTCGACTATTGGGACTATATCGGTTGGAAAGACGAATTTGCCGACCCGTCCTTTACGGCACGCCAACGTGCCTATGCCCGCGCCAAAGGCGAGCGGACGATCTACACCCCGCAGATGGTCATCGGTGGCGAAGATCACATCATCGGTTTCAAGGCCATGGCCTTGGCTGAACTGCTGGCCGAGCATTCTGCCCGAACGGAACCTGCCAGTGTGGATTTGAAGCGGGACGGGGATCGCGTGGTCGTCACGGTCCGTTCAAATGGCGGATCTGCGCAGCGCGCCGTCGTGCAAGTCGCGACATACCTGCCAGAGGCCACCGTTTCGATCCGTCGTGGCGAAAATGCTGGCCGGACGCTGAGCTACCACAATGTGGTTCGCGATCTTGAAGAGATCGGCACATGGAATGGACGTGGCACGTTCACCGCGACAGTTCGCGTGAACCCTGATTACCCGGTGGTCGCTATTGTGCAGGCCACGGGGGCAGGGCCCGTTCTTGGAGCCGCCAAGCTGCGTTGACGATCAGTTGCCGCTGCGTTTCCAGCGGCGATGGCTCCAATACCATTGTTCCATGTTCTCTCGCACGATCGCTTCGAGCACATTGTTATAAGTCTGCATCATCTCTTCCGGATCACCGGGCGGGATTTCCTCGCAGACATGGATGGTGAAGGTGAAGCCATCGGGGTTGCGGAGCCCGAAGATCGGGATCATGCGCGCGCCGTACTTTACGGACCATTCCGCGGCAGAGAGAGGCGTATGCGCCGGCTGGTCGAAGAACGACAAAAGCGGCGCCTTGCGCGATGCCACGTCCGCGACGATACCCACGGCCTTTCCATCTTTCAGATGACGGATCAAGCCACCGATGCCTTCCCGATTGGTTGGAAACAGCGGCTCTCCAATGGCTGCAATCGCGGTGAGGTAGTGTTCGTTGAACGCCGGGTTCGACATTGGCTTGTATAGCGCGCCCAGAGGATAGCCGCGTGCATATAGCATGGCGCGCAGAACGTCGTAGTTTCCCAGATGCCCGGTCAAAAGTACCAACGGGATGCCGTCTTTGTGCAGCTCTTCCAAGGCAGCTGCGCCAGGCCCGGTCAAAGGCGTGTCTTTGACCTGATCCACGAATTCCTTGCCGGAATAGATCTCAATCAGCGTTCGGCCAATATTGACGGGGACAGCCCGCACGATGCGTTCGACTTCTTCAGATCCAAGGTCAGGACGCGCAAGGGCAAGGTTGTCTCGGATGCGACGGCGCCAGCCTGCGACGGGGGCAAGGAGATGCGTAAAGATCCAGCCCATGGTGCGTACGCGACGCTTGTAGGGCATTGCCATCAAAGCAGAGAGAACGGACCGCGAGATCCAATTTTCGACCCTGTGACTGAAACGAACCGACGACATGGCAGCCGTTTAGGCTGACGGCGACGGGCAGGCAAGCCGGAAGGCTAGGATGAGTCCAGATCTCCCGCTGCGATGGCAAGGCCTTTGGCGACAGCGGTGAAGACTTCGCTGAAGGTATGGTCAGCGGCCGGGAAGAGAGTCTCCATCTCGTTGGTCACCAACCCCATGAGGGAAGAGCCGCCAACATAGACCACCTTGGCGATGTCTTCAGGGGCTGCACGCGCCATGGTGACCGTGCGTTCAGCTGCCGCCCTCAGCGCTGGCCCAAAAGCATGCAGCGTCGTGTCCAAGGCGCCGGACGACAGCTCGACATTCAAGCCGCTTTCAACTTCGCCGAGGCGGATTTGCCCAACGCCGCTCTTGTCATTGGCGCCGATTTTCCCGGCTTCCACGGCGAACGCAACATCGTGGCCAAGTTCGTCCTCCAAGACGGTGTGCAGACGGCGAAGTCGATCAGGATCCAAGGACTGGCGCAGCATCTCGGCCGCGCTGCGGCGGGTTTGCGCCGTGTAGAGAAATGGGATCTCTTCCCATGTCGCCAGTTTGTGGAAAATCGCATGTGGAATGGTGGACGTGCCGGGGCCAAAGACGTCGCGGAGACGTGTGCCCTTTCCAAGATGCGGCATGACATGGTCGATGCTGACAGCGCGGTCGAAATCGGTACCGCCGATCCGTATGCCGTAATTGGCGAGGATATCAACCGACGCTCCGTTCTGCCGAAAGACCGAAAAGTCTGACGTGCCGCCGCCGATATCGACAATCAGGCCAAGGCCGCCTGTGTCCGAAGCGTCAGCGGCGCGGGCCGCGGCCGCGGGCTCGGCCATGAACGACACATTCTCAAAGCCTGCTGCCATGTAACAGGCGCGAAGGTCCGCCTCCGCCTGCGCCTCTCGCGGGTCGTCGGCACCGTGGAAAACGACCGGTCTGCCGGAAAGAGCATGTGTGAAGGGCAGGCCGCTTTCGCGTTCGGCGGCTACCTTCAGGTGCTTCAGGAAGCGCCCGATGATGTCAACAAAGGTCACCCGCTCGTTCAGGATCTGACGCTTTTCGTGCATAAGACCTGTGCCGAGTACCCGTTTTAGCGCGCGCATGTAGCGCCCGTTTTCGCCGTTCAGAAGAGAAGATTGCGCCGCGTTTCCGATCAAGGTTGCGCGATTGTCGAAATCAAAGAAAAACGCGGTCGGCAGCGTGGATTGTTCCGCCTCCACGGCGACCAGCCTGACAGTACCGTCCTGCATGTAGCCTGTGGCGGAATTTGACGTGCCGAAATCAATGCCAAGCGTGCGCTGTGTCGCTGTCATGGGACATGTCCGAAGGTGGTGCAAAGGGCGCGTGCGTAACCCGGCCGTTTGCACGATGTCAATTGTGAAAGCCTGATGCCGAAAGCGGTCCAACTCTTGCCACGAAGGTCGGTTAACAGACTGTTCATGAATGAGATGCAATCCAACTCGCGACAGGCGCGCAAACTCGCCGCGATTTCCCATTGGGAAGGGCGCGCCGGGTTGGCCTTTCGTCGACTTAGAGGTGCGGCGCCCGAGAGGATTGAGGCCGCCTATGACCGTTGGCTTGCCAAGGGACGCGAGGAAATCGCGGGCGCATTTTCCATAAGAAGCCTGATCCTTTTTGCTTCATTCGCTTTGGGAGAGGACGCTCAGGGACATCCATCTGCCGACCGTCTTTTGAGGATCAAGGCATTCTCGGACGGATTGGCCGCACACGGTTTTCGTATCCACCACACATACTTGGACCGCCTTCTTGAAGCAGAGCCTGCGAATGGGCTGTATCACTTTGAGATTGAGGCCGAGGCGCACCGCCTCGCGCAGAGGGACGGTTACGAAAGTGACCCTGCGGATGCCTATCACGCCGCGTTGCTGACCTATCTGCTGAAATCCGGTCAGGATGCTGCGCCGCGCCCGCTACTGTCGAAAACGGCGCTGCGACGCCTTCAGGCGGACATCTTGCGCGATGATGTCCTGTCTTATGCAGAAAACAACGGCGCAATCGGACCCGTTTGGGTAAGGCTTCCTGAGGTGAGGCAGCTTCACTGAAACAGAAAAGGGCGCCAGATTGGCGCCCTTTCCGTGAACTGTCCGCTTGGAATTAGCAGCTGTAGTACATCTTGAATTCCATCGGGTGCGGCGTGTGCTCGTAGTTGTAGATCTCTTCCCACTTGAGATCCATGTAGCCTTCGATCTGGTCTTTGGTGAAGACGTCGCCTGCGAGCAGGAAGTCCATGTCCTTTTCCAGTTCGTGCATGGCTTCGCGCAAGCTGGCGCAGACCGTCGGGATACCGGCCAGTTCTTCTGGCGGCAGGTCGTAGAGGTCTTTGTCCATGGCTTCGCCCGGATCGATCTTGTTCTTGATCCCGTCGAGGCCTGCCATCAGCAGAGCCGAGAAGCAGAGATACGGGTTCGAGGACGGATCTGGGAAGCGGGCTTCGACGCGCTTTGCCTTCGGGCTTTCGGCCCATGGGATACGAACACAACCCGAACGGTTACGTGCCGAGTACGCGCGCAGAACCGGCGCTTCAAAGCCCGGGATCAGACGCTTGTAGGAGTTCGTCGATGGGTTGGTGAACGCGTTCAGCGCTTTGGCGTGCTTCAGAACACCGCCGATGTAGTACAGTGCTTCCTGGCTGAGGTCGGCGTACTTGTCGCCAGCAAAGAGCGGCTTGCCGTCTTTCCAGATCGACATGTTCACGTGCATGCCGGTGCCGTTGTCGCCTGCAATCGGCTTCGGCATGAACGTTGCCGACTTACCGTAGGCGTGCGCAACCTGATGGATCACGTACTTGTACTTCTGAAGCTCGTCAGCCTGCTTGGTCAGGCTGTCGAAGATCAGGCCAAGCTCGTGCTGACAGGACGCCACTTCGTGGTGGTGCTTGTCGACCTTCATGCCCATGCGCTTCATGGTGGACAGCATTTCCGAGCGGATGTCCTGACCATCATCGACGGGTCCAACGGGGAAGTATCCGCCCTTGACGCCCGGGCGGTGGCCCATGTTGCCCATTTCGTAGTCGGTGTCCGTGTTCCACGATGCGTCGATTGCGTCGACTTCGTAGGACACTTTGTTCATCTCGGTCGAAAACTTGACGTTGTCGAACAGGAAGAATTCAGCTTCCGGGCCCATGTAGGCCGCGTCGCCGATGCCGCTTTCCTTGAGGTAGGCTTCGGCCTTTTCGGCGGTCGAGCGCGGGTCACGCTCATAGGCTTCACCGGTGTCAGGCTCCACGATGGAGCAGTGCACGGCGATCGTCTTTTCAGCGTAGAAAGGATCTTCATAAGCGCTGGAGGTGTCGGGCATCAGTTTCATGTCGGACTGGTCGATCGACTTCCAGCCGGCAATGGATGACCCGTCAAACATGAAGCCTTCTTCAAGGAAGTCTTCATCGACCTGGTCGCTCATCACGGTGACGTGCTGAAGCTTACCGCGCGGGTCGGTGAAGCGGATGTCGACATATTCGACGTCATTGTCCTTGATGGACTTGAGTAGTTCGGAATTGCTCATTGAGTTCCTCTTTCCTCGCTGTTCCGTAAATTCTGATTAAAGCGCGTCTTCGCCGGCTTCGCCGGTCCGGATGCGGATCGCTTGACTGATGTCCGAGACAAAAATCTTGCCGTCGCCGATCTTGTCGGTCTTCGCGGCTGCGACGATGGCGTCGATCGCGGCATCAACCTGATCGTCGCCCAGAACGACTTCGATCTTCACCTTCGGCAGGAAATCGACGACATATTCAGCGCCGCGATAGAGTTCGGTATGGCCTTTTTGACGGCCGAAACCTTTGACTTCGATCACGGAGAGACCTTGCACGCCGATGTCCTGAAGAGCTTCCTTCACTTCATCCAGCTTGAAGGGTTTGATGATGGCCTCAATTTTCTTCACGTCTCCGACTCCCTTTGAGCGTTTGATGGTCTGAGAACATGCGAAGGGCAGAGGGACAACGCGCCGCGGCAGTGTTGGTCGCGAGGAGACCCCCAAAGAAACCGACCTGCTTAAATTTTGTGCAAATCGCACGCAAATGCATCGAAATTGAATCTCTGGCGGTCTGAACTGGTCAATGCGACCTGTTAGGGCCCAAAATGACCTACCTGAACGGCCTAAGGACGTTGCCATGACCGAATTGCTGACAGCCCAACAAATGCGCGCGATTGAGCGCGCCGCCATCGAAAACGGGTCTGTCACTGGTCTGGAACTGATGGAGCGTGCCGGACGCGGCGTGGTCGATGCCATCTTCGAGGAATGGCCGGAGCTGGCGAAGACGTCCCATCGGGCCGTGGTTCTTTGCGGTCCGGGAAACAACGGCGGAGACGGCTTTGTCGTGGCGCGTCTTTTGAAAGAGTGGGGCTGGGAGGTTGACGTGTTCCTCTATGGCGATCCCGATAAACTGCCGCCGGATGCGCGTGTGAATTATGATCGGTGGGTGGCATTGGGGGAGGTTGAGGACCTCTCATATCGGCATCTCAAAGACTGCTCTGATGCTGACATTTACGTCGATGCTGTTTTCGGAACAGGAATGTCTCGTCCTATCGAAGGCGATCTTGGAAGGGCGATGATGTACCTTGCCGGATCGGGTGGCGATGGACCGTTCTTTCAACCTCGCATGGTGGCGGTCGATGTTCCTTCTGGCCTCTGTGCCGATAGTGGCAAGATTCTTGGTGCCCTCCCGGAGGAGTGGGCGCCAGCATGTCCATATGCAGCTTTGACGGTGACGTTTCATGCCTTGAAGGTGGGACATCTGCAGAACGCGAAGCATTGCGGAAAACCGAAAGTTGCGGACATTGGTCTTCCCCTTTCCGAAGCACCAGCCTCGCTGCGCTCCCGACCTGCCCCCCATGTCGCGAACTCTGTGCAATTGATTGATGCGATAACGGCGGAACTTGAGAAAGCCGCCGGTCACAAGTTTTCTCACGGCCATGCCCTGATCCTCTCTGGCGGTCCGGGCCAGACCGGAGCCGCAAGGCTCGCCGCGCGCGGGGCGCTTAGGATGGGCGCAGGCTTGGTGACGCTTGGCGTTCCCCCCGCAGCCCAACAGGAAGCGGCCAGCCAGTTGACTGCCATCATGTTGGCGCGCGTTCCGGATGCAGACGCGCTGGCAGAGCGGCTGAAGGATGGGCGGATCAACGCCCTCTGCCTCGGCCCTGCACTTGGTCTGACCGAACGCGAGGCGCGTCTCATCAAGGCCGCGCTTTCCTCGAAACGTCCGACGGTCCTAGACGCTGACGCGCTGACGCTGATTGCCCGAGATCCCGATCTCTTCGGGGCACTTCATGACACGTGCGTCCTGACACCCCACGCCGGAGAATTCGCGCGGCTCTTCCCGGATATTGCAGAGAAGCTGGCGGAAACGCCGACACGCGGTCCAGCTTACTCGAAAGTCGACGCAGCGCGAGACGCGGCCAAGCGGGCAGGCTGCACCGTCTTGTTCAAAGGGCCGGACACCGTGATCGCGGCCCCGGACGGACGCTGCTCTATCAATGCCTCGGTCTATGATCGTGCGGCGCCGTGGCTCGCGACGGCGGGGTCTGGCGACGTTCTGGCGGGCTTCATCACCGGCCTTCTGGCGCGCGGGTTCAACACTCACCATGCCGCTTCGACTGGCGCTTGGCTTCACACGGAATGTGCCTTGTCCTTCGGGCCGGGGTTGATCGCGGAGGACCTTCCGGAAGAACTCCCGAAGGTCTTGCGTCACCTCGGCGTGTAAGGCGCATTTTCCCCTCGCATCCCCCGCCTTGCTTTGGTAAGAGCGCCGCCAACGCGAGGCGGTCCATCAGGGCCGCCTCGGATTTTGCGGGTGTGGCGAAATTGGTAGACGCACCAGATTTAGGTTCTGGCGCCGCAAGGCGTGGGGGTTCAAGTCCCTCCACCCGCACCAGAGGACGACGAGAGGACTGACGAGATGCAGGTCACAGAAACCCAGAACGAAGGGCTGAAGCGCGGCTACCAGATCGTGCTGACCGCCGCTGAGCTGGACGCCAAGGTCAACGAGAAGCTTGAAGAAGCACGCCCCGAAATCGAGATGAAGGGCTTCCGCAAGGGCAAGGTCCCGATGGCACTGCTGAAGAAGCAGTTCGGCCCCCGCGTGATGGGCGAAGCCATGCAGGAATCCATCGATGGTGCGATGGCCAAGCATTTTGAAGACTCCGGCGATCGCCCCGCGATGCAGCCTGAGATCAAGATGACCAATGAAGACTGGAAAGAAGGCGACGATGTCGAGGTCTCCATGACCTACGAAGCGCTGCCGGAAATTCCGGATGTTGATCTGAGCGACATCAAGCTTGAGCGCATGACGGTTGAAGCCGACGACGCCGCTGTCGACGAAGCACTCGGCAACCTTGCCGAGAGCGCGCAGAACTTTGCGGACCGCCGCAAGGGGTCAAAAGCGAAAGACGGCGACCAGGTGGTCATCGACTTCGTGGGCCGCGTCGACGGCGAGGCGTTCGACGGCGGTTCGGCCGAGGACTACCCGCTCGTCCTGGGATCGAACAGCTTCATCCCGGGCTTCGAGGAACAACTCGTCGGCGTGAAAGCGGAGGAAGAGAAGGA
>CAZMKY010000624.1:0-4306 GCA_964566835.1 uncultured Rhodobacterales bacterium | reverse complement strand
GCCGCGTCCAATTCCTCCGCCTCTCCCGGCCCCACATCGCCCAGAAAGGCCAAGGTCACGTGGAACTGCTCGGGCAAGGTCAGCCGCCCGACCTTCAACTTAGATTGCACCGCTGCCAGCGCACTTTCCGCCAGATCACTGACCCGCAATGCCAGAAACAACCGCATCAGACCCAGACCTTCGCCCGTGCCTCAAGCGCGGACAGGTTCGCACGCAGGGCGTCACCAATGGGTCCGGGCCTGGGCGCATCCCGCATCGTTGTCATCCAATGTGCGGGCGGGTTCCGACCCGCCTTCCGCCCTGGCCAAACCAGCGCGCGCAAAATGGCTTCGGCCTCGGGCGGCAACCTGTCTGGGATCTCCACACCCCGGATCGTGGCCCAGACGCCGGTCCAAAGCCTGCCAACAGACCACGGGTTATAGCCGCCCCCGCCGAGGACCAGCGCCCGCGGCACCAAGTCCAGAAGCGCGCGGACCACGGCAAAATGCGCGTTGTTCGACAACGCCAGCCGTGACAGCGGGTCTTCCTCCACGGCGTCGGCCCCGCATTGCAACACCAGCGCATCCGGCCGGTGCGCCGCCACGCGCGGCAAGATCAGACGGTCGAGCACCATGGCCATTTCCGTGTCGTTGAACCCGCGCGCCACAGGCAGGTTCCAGACCTGCCCAACGCCCCGATCAATCAGTATCCCGGTGAACGGCCAGCGCCGTTCCTCGTGGACCGAAATCATCAGCACATCCGGATCATCCTTGAACGCGTGTTCCACGCCATCCGAATGATGCGCATCGATATCGACATAGGCGATCCGACGCATCCCGCTGCGTTTCAGCGACAGGATCCCAAGGACCGGATCATTGAAATAGCAAAAGCCGTTAGCCCGGTCCCGCATGCCGTGGTGCGTGCCGCCGGCTGGTGAATGGATGACACCGCCCTCGCGCGCCAGAATCTCGCCCGCCATGATCGACGCACCACAGGCCGTGGCGGGTCGGCGAAAGACTTCGCCATAGACCGGGTTGGCATGCGTTCCCAAGTGATACCGGTCGCGTACCGCCTGGCTGACCGTCTGCGTCGCCTCTGCCGCCTGTACGGCGGCGATGTAGTCCGGCGTGTGCCACGCCGCCAAGGCAGCAGGCTTCGCACGCGGACTGACAATATAACGATCCCTCGGCAACCACCCCATCGCCCGCGCCAGATCGACCACGGTCGACACACGCGGAATGGCCAAGGGGTGCCACACGCCATAGGTCGATCCGCGATAGATCTCAGACGCCGTGAGCCGCGCCTTGGGCGCACTTTGAGAAGGGTGGGAGAAATGACTCACTTTTGAACGTCTTTGTTTACCCAGATTTCACATTATCGGTTGAGGATGCTAAGTTAATTCAGAGCAGCGTCAAAAAATGAGCCTAAAAAAATTCGGCGTAAGATGAGCATCGCAAAGACACGACAACGTCCCATGAACCTGGCGTCCACCGGAAAACGTGCCGTACGCACGCAATTCGGCACGATCTGCTGGCGCAAGAAGGATGGCGAAGTTCAGGTCCTGTTGATCACATCGCGCCGGACACGGCGCTGGATCATCCCAAAAGGCTGGCCAATTGACGAGGCGACGCCCTCGGAAGCTGCGCAGAAGGAAGCCTGGGAAGAAGCTGGCGCCAAGGGCAAGGCGCTGGAGACCTGCTTGGGCATCTACAGCTACACCAAGGACGTCAACGGCAAGCGGAACCTGCCCTGCATCGTCGCGGTCTTTCCGATGCAGGTCAAAGGGCTGGAAAAAGATTGGCCCGAAAAGGCCGAGCGCAAGCGCAAATGGGTCAGCCTCAAGAAAGCGGCGAACATGGTGGATGAACCAGATCTTCGCTCGATACTCAAAACGTTCAACCCCAAGGCGCTCTGAACGCGACAATTGGCGATTTGCAGTTGCCCCTTGCTGACCCTAAATGTCAGCAGGAAGGAGCTTGACGATGATCCGCTACACGCTGCGCTGTGATCAAGACCATGCCTTTGAAAGCTGGTTTCGCTCGGCCGAAGGGTTCGAGGATCTGAAGCGTGCCGGTCAGGTCAGCTGCCCCGACTGCGGCTCGGCTCACGTGGAAAAGGCCATCATGGCCCCGCGCGTCCGCACGAAAGCGACAGATCCAGCCGCCGCAAAAGCAGAACGTGATGCCGCCATCGCCAAGCTGCGCGACCACGTTGAAACCAACTCGGACTATGTCGGCGGGGACTTCGCCAAGGAAGCCCGCATGATGCACGAGGGCAACGCGCCCGAACGCTCAATCTATGGCGAGGCCAAGCTGGAAGACGCCAAGAAATTGGTCGAAGACGGCATCCCCGCCTTGCCACTGCCCTTCATTCCAAAACGAAAAGCCAACTGATGCGCGTTCTTATTACGGGTGCCAATCGCGGGATCGGCGCCGCGCTTCGTTCGTCTTATGTCAACCGGGGCGATGACACGCTCGGCACGCGCAGGGGCGGAACGGAGGAACCGGGTTGGCTGTCGCTTGATGTGACAGCCCCTGACGCGCCGACCCTGATCGCTGAAGCCCTTGGCGATGAACCTCTGGATCTTCTGATTTGCAACGCTGGCGTCTATCTCGATAAAGGCCACGCAATCGAGAGCGGCTATGCGCCAGAGATCTGGGCACAGACCTTTGCCGCCAACGTCACGGGTGTCTTCCAGACAATCCGCGCTGCTCTCCCGGCGCTTCAGGCCGCGAAAGGCAAGATCGCCATCATCTCCAGCCAGATGGCCTCCGACACGCTGGCACCCGGCGGATCCTACGTCTACCGCGCCTCGAAGGCCGCGGCGCTGAACCTTGGTCGCAACCTTGCCAGCGACCTGAAATCCGACGGCATCGCCGTGGGCATCTATCACCCCGGCTGGGTCAAGACGGACATGGGTGGCAGCAACGCCGACATCACAGTGGAAGAGGCCGCCGCCGGCCTTCTTGACCGCTTCGATGCGCTCACGCTGGCACAAACGGGTGAGTTTCTCACGTGGGACGGGCGTCAACACCCCTTCTAAGGCCGAAGCGCCCTTGCACCCCCGGCCCTGATCCCTTACCCCGCCGGGCGAGTAAGAGAGACGCAAAATGCCCACCCTCGTCATGAAATTCGGCGGCACTTCTGTCGCCACACTGGATCGCATCCGCCGCGCCGCCAAGCGCGTCGGGCGCGAGGTCGCCAACGGATATGATGTCATCGTGATTGTCTCGGCCATGTCGGGCAAGACGAACGAACTGGTGGGCTGGGTCGAAGAAACGTCAAAGCTCTACGACGCGCGCGAATACGACGCCGTCGTCTCCAGCGGCGAACAGGTCACCGCCGGCCTGATGGCGCTGACGCTTCAGGAAATGGACGTCCCCGCGCGGTCCTGGCAGGGATGGCAGGTGCCGCTCAAGACCAACAGCGCGCACGCGTCGGCCCGGATCGAAGAAATTCCGACCGACAACATCAATGCCAAGTTCGCCGAAGGCATGAAAGTCGCCGTTGTGGCAGGCTTCCAGGGGATCTCGCCGGAAGGCCGGATCACGACGCTTGGCCGTGGCGGGTCCGACACCACCGCTGTTGCCTTTGCCGCCGCCTTCGGGGCCGAACGCTGTGACATCTACACCGATGTCGACGGTGTCTACACCACCGATCCGCGCATCACGTCCAAGGCGCGCAAGCTCGACAAGATCGCCTTCGAGGAAATGCTGGAACTGGCCAGCCTTGGGGCCAAGGTCCTGCAAACCCGCTCGGTTGAGCTTGCCATGCGCTACAAGGTGCGCTTGCGCGTGCTCTCCAGTTTCGAAGAGAATGACGACAACGCAGGCACGCTGGTCTGCGACGAGGAGGATATCATGGAAAGCAATGTTGTTGCCGGGGTCGCCTTCAGCCGCGACGAAGCCAAGATGACCCTTCTGAGCGTGGCCGACCGTCCCGGCATCGCCGCCGCGATCTTCGGCCCCTTGTCCGAGGCTGGCGTCAACGTCGACATGATCGTCCAGAACATCTCGGAAGACGGCCGGACAGACATGACGTGGTCTCTGCCGATCGGTCAGATCGCCCGCGCCGAAAAGGCCATGGTTGCCGCGAAAGAAGCCGGCGACATCAACTTCCATGATCTCGTCATCGACGATGAAGTGGCCAAGGTTTCGGTCGTCGGCATCGGCATGCGCAGCCACGCTGGCGTCGCCGCCAAGATGTTCGGAGCCCTGCAATCCGAAGGCATCAACATCAAGGTCATCACCACGTCCGAGATCAAGGTGTCCGTGCTGATCGACCGCAAATATATGGAGCTTGCCGTCCAGGCGCTGCATGACGCATT
>CAZMKY010000623.1:0-2171 GCA_964566835.1 uncultured Rhodobacterales bacterium | reverse complement strand
GATAGCGCATATAGGACGGCGACCACGTTGCCGTGTCATGGGTTTGGGGACTGAAGACGCCTGTCGAAAAGTAAGCCACGGCCAACAGCTTCAAACCTGCGTGGCCCAAGATCTGACGATTGGCGTCTTCTACGAGAGCAGCGGTCATGCGCGCCGTCAGGCAGCCGCCATTGAGACGCCATAGGCAGCACGGTTCGTTTCTGGATTTTCAAGCGCGTCAATCAGGAAACGGGCCAATGCCGGTCTTGGCACCGCGGTTCCATCCTTGGGCAATGCACCTTTTTCTGCGCGATAGTTGGCCTCGCGCGCGTCATTCAAGAAACCGGCACGTGCCGAAGTCCAATTCAACGGAGAATTCTTCAGCACTTGCTCCATCCGGTCCGCGCTGCGCACCACATTTGGCACGAGACAACGCAGGATTTGCCCAAGCAAGGTCTGCTCTGGAAACAGCAACGCTGTGGAGGTCACCAGAACGCGTTGAACGCCAGTGTCCCAAGCGGCTTCCACGATGGCATCGGCCGAACGGTAGTATACAGACGTCGCGGCCTTGGTCGGTGCCCGACCGCCGAGCGTTGAAATGAGCGCATCCTGATGGCGAAGAACAGTTTTCAAGAACGCGGGATCGCAAGGATCTCCGACGACTATCTTCAGATTTGGGTGTGCAATCTGGGGGCGTTTGTTCACCGCACGAACGACCGCCGTAACCTCCATGCCATCATTCAATGCAGCTTTGAGTACCTGTCGGCCGGTGCCGCCGTTGGCACCAAGAACAACGAGTTTCATTTGTCTTTCCTTTCAATGTCGCTGGCCTTCGTTCGAGGCCCGCCGCCAAAGTAAACATGCGATTTTTGCATGCGAACTGACAAAATTTGTTGGTTTGGTATTCTGAAATCAGTGGTATCACGAGGCATGAACTGGAACGCGATCTCATTCGATTGGAACCAGGCGCGGTCTTTTCTTGCCGTTGCCGAAGAAGGTTCCCTATCGGCCGCGGCGGCAGCGTTGAAGCTGACGCAGCCGACAGTCACACGGCAACTGGCGGCGCTGGAAGAAGGGCTCGGCGTGACGCTTCTGGAGCGTACGGGACGCACAGTGTCTCTCACCACTGCCGGCCTTGATCTTTTGGAACATGTCCGTGCCATGGCCGACGGGGCAAACCTGATGTCACTCGCTGCATCGGGCAAGTCACAGACAATCGACGGCCAAGTCCGCATCACGGCCGCCGAGATGACTGCGGCATACTTGCTGCCGTCGATCCTGGATCAGCTTTACGAGACGGCGCCAGAGTTGCGCTTGGAGATCGCCGCCGACAACAGCGTGCGCGATCTTCTTCTGCGCGAGGCCGACATCGCGATCCGTCACGTGCGCCCGGAACAGCCCAACCTGATCGCAAAGCGCGTTTGCGAGGACACGCTGCGCTTCTATGCCGTTGAGACGTACCTCGACACTCATGGGATCCCGGAACAACACGGGGACATGTCGGCGCATCAATTTGTCAGCTTTGGAGAGACCGAAAGGATTGTCGGGTATTTGAGCCTGGTGGGGTTGGATTTGTCCGAGAAGAACTTCCGCTACACGTCAAACTCGCAACTGGTGGAGTGGGAAATCGCGCGAAAGGGACACGCGATCGCAATCATGAGCGACCGCATTGCTGCTCAGTTTCCCGAGTTCAAGCCTGTGCTGACGTCGATAGAACCGTTCAAGTTGCCCGTCTGGCTGGTTGCACATCGTGAGCTTCAGACAAGCCGCCGTATCAGGCTTGTGTTTGACCTTCTTCCCGAGGCGTGGGCCAAGCGATGATGCAAGTGCCGTTTGACGATCCGAATGTGGAACGCGTGTTTTCCGAGTTCCCCGAGGAAATGCGTGAAGGGCTATTGCGACTGCGGGAACTGATCTTTGACGTGGCGTCCCTGACAGACGGTGTCGGTCAGCTTCAAGAAACGCTGAAGTGGGGTCAGCCCGCCTATCTGACGCCTGAAACGAAATCGGGTTCGACAATCCGGCTTGGCGTTACCAAGGACGGCACCTTGGCGATGTATGCTCACTGCCAGACAAGCATCGTATCCGATTTTCAGTCTCTGTTTCCTGATGACTTTGTCTACGAAGGAAACCGTGCGCTTCTGCTGGATGCGTCCCGCGATCTGCCGACACAAAAGCTGGCGCTGTTTGTG
>CAZMKY010000622.1:0-3756 GCA_964566835.1 uncultured Rhodobacterales bacterium | reverse complement strand
ATGTCGCGATCACCACCACCGCTTCTGTCATGGCAAACCCCGCGCCCGGGCAAATCCGCGGCCCGGCCGAGAACGGCAGGTAGTGCGCCTCTCGTGGGCGCAGATCCTTCCAGCGATCAGGACGAAAGTCGTCCGCGTCATCCCAATGCGCTTCATGGCGATGAATGTGCCAGGGTGAGATGACGATCTGGCTGCCAGCCCTTACCTCTCGTTTCCGAAAAACCTGATCATCAGCGGCCTCGCGCACCATCATTGGAACGGGGGGAAAGAGCCTGAGAGTTTCCTGAACGACATTTCGTGTCACCGGCAACTTCGATAGCGCCGCGAACGACGGTGCGGCGGCAAAGTCCCGCCCCTCCCCCGCGACCCGTTCAGCCCAGTTCGGCGCGTCCGCCAGAAGCCAAAGCGCCCACGCCAGTGTCGAGGCTGACGTCTCGTGGCCGGCCAGGAAGAAGATCGCGATCTGGTCCAGCAACTCTTCATCCGAAAACCCCTGCCCGGTTTCCGGGTCAACACCTGACATCAGCTTTGCCACAAGATCATCCTGCGCATGACCTGCCGCCATCTCATCCCGGCGCGCTTCGATCAACGCACGCAACGACTGCCGGATGTCCTCTGCCGCCAATCGCGCTTTGCGCCGCAGACGAGCGGGCAGTCCCGGCACGAAGGCGGCCGGTGTCAAAACGGGTTGAGAGCGCTGATAGGTCTGAAACGCCGCATAGGTTTTTGCTGCCAAGGCGTCGTCGATGCTGCGCGAAAACATGGTTCGGAAAATAACGTCGGCAGCGATCCTGCTCATGAACGGTTCAACGTCAAACGGCCCGTCCGCAAGGCGCGTACTGGCCTCTTTGGCCGCACTCAGGATCTCGGGAAATATCTGTTTCAGTCGCCCGCCAGAAAAGGCCGGATCGATGATGCGGCGTTGTCGTTTCCAAGTCTCGCCATTGGTGACAAAAACGGATTGCCCCAGAAGCGGTCTTAACCCCGCGGTGACGCGCGCGGATTTCGGAAACCTCTCCGGCTCTTCGACCAGCACCTGTTGGACGAGGTCCGGCTGATTGATCAGAAAAGATCGGAAGAACGGCGTCCGAAACTCCGCCATCTTTGCCCGATAAAGCTTGTCCGGCTGAGCAGACAGGATGTCTTGCCGAAATAGCTTCAGATACCGCCAAAGCGAAACGCCATCGGCCCGTGCTGCGGGCTTCGGCGCGCTCATGCCACCATTGTAGAGAACCGCGAGGCCGCGACGTCGATCCGCTGTGCCGATGCGCGGCGCCTGCGGAAGCGTTCCCGCAACGTGACGGGCCCTGCGGTGACGAGGAAATAGTCGTAGTCGCCCGGACGATCGAAGGCGCACAGATATTGGAAATGCAGACGGAAATACCGATGCTTCAGACGTGCTTTCGTCTCAGCGCTCAAGGTGTTGGAAAAGGCGGCAGACAGAACGAGCGGCCAGCGCTGCGCGTGAGGCGCGACGCCGGTCACCGCCACAGGATCTGACAGTGCGAAAGAGCATCCGTCGCCCGGTGCGGAAATGTCGACCCATGCAATATCTTCATTGCCCGCCAGACGGTGCAGGTCGCGCCGCAATCGGTCGGCCTTGGGCAGGAAACTTACCATTGGGATGACCTGCCCAAGTGTCAAAAGGGACAAGGCCGGACCGTTCGCAGGCACCTGCTTGGCTGCAATCAAGTCGGACACCAGCGAAACGGCAAGCTGTGCGCCGGAAGAATGCCCAATGATCAAGACTTCATCGACGTCAGAGGCCAAGGCGGCAGACACCTGCGCCCGAAACTTCTCAAGGCGGCTTTCCAACTCCGGTGGATAGGCCCCGACCCGAGACGCCGTGAAGGCATAGTCGTGCATCAGGTAATGCGCGTAGAGCTTGTCGTCCTTCGACTTGAACCACCTGAGGATCACCAGGGCCACTGGCAGGGCAACGGTCAACTGAACCGCTGAACCCGTCAATGCGACCACAAGGCTGTCGGTACTGAAGCCTGCCAAACCCAGCAACGCGGTGACCCCTTGGGCCAGAAAACCACCAATCGTGAATGCAACGACCAGCGCGATGGCCAACTGTCCAAGCAACATCAAAACCGGGTAAAGCGCCGCAAGAACCGGGCCCTTGGCCAGCCAGGACAGCCTCCGAAGTGCGCCGGTTGAAAGATAGACCCACGCCGTTCCGATCAACTGCATGTAGGTCGCGAAAAGGTTCGAAGACATGGACTGCTTGACGATGTCATTCCAGACCAGCACGTCCACACGCGCGACAGTCTGCGCATCCTCAACTTTGCTGCGGACCTTCCACGATGTCGGATCATCGCCCGGCTTCATCTCGATCTGATAGCCGGAAATCCCCGCCTGTTTTGCGCTTTCTTTGCGGTAAAGCTCTCGGTAGCGTCTGGACGGCAGGGGGTCATAGCCGGGGATATAGAACACCCGGCGCCGTTTTACGCGCGATGATACCCTCAGCTCCATTCCCTGAAGATAGCGAACAGCGGCACCCACCGAAAGTCGGCAAATACGTCAAAATCAAACTGTTTCCGATTTGCCTATCCGAAGGCCTGAAGCGCAGGGAACTGTTCGTTCAGCCACCAGGCGAAATCCGTGAAGATGCCGGTCAGCATCAGGAGGCCAACTGTCCAGAGCAACAGGCCCATTATCCGCTCGATCCGCTCCATATGGCGGCGCATCCACGCCATCAGACCGGTGAGACGCGGGAAAAAGGCCGCGACCAGCAGGAATGGCACGCCTAGCCCAATGGCATAAGCGGCCAGCAAAGTCGTTCCGCGGGCGACATCCGCTTCGGACGCCGCGATGGACAGGATAGAGCCCAAGATCGGTCCGATGCAGGGCGTCCAGCCGAATGCGAAAGCCAGCCCCAGCACATAGGCCCCAAAAGCAGACCCGCCCCGATCCCCCGCATCCATCCGAATCTCGCGGTCCATGAAACCGATCCGGTAGATGCCAAGGAAATGCGCGCCGAAAATCATGATGACGATACCGGCTGCCGAGACGAACCAGTCTTGGTTGGACAAGAAGAATCGCCCGAACGCCGAAGCCGTAAAGCCCATGATGATAAAGACCGTGGACAGCCCCAGAACGAAGAAAACCGCCGAAAACAAGGCACGGCGGCGCTTGGCGCTTTCGGCTTCTTGCATCTCCGTGACAGTGATCCCGCCCATATAAGCAAGGTACGGCGGTACGATCGGCAACACGCAGGGCGACAGGAACGACAACAGGCCCGCAGACATGGCTATCAGCATGGCAGGCACAAGGCTGGCGTCGAAGATGTCAAAACCGAACATGTTCCACCGGTAGAGGACTTATGAACTCCACCTAACGCCATTCGGATGCAAAGGTCACCACACGGCTGCTCACAAGTCGGTGGACAAAATGTAACATGCGCCCTAGCGAATAGGTCATGGCTCATGATCAGGAAATCGATGCGACGGGGCTTCTTTGTCCTCTGCCCGTTTTGAAGACGGCGAAGCGCATGCGCGAGATGGTGCCCGGACAAACGCTGCTTTTGCGCGCCGACGACCCTGCTGCCATCGTCGACGTGCCCCACTACTGCACTGAAAGCGGTAACGAGCTTGTCTCGGCCTCCGAGGCCGGCGGAATCCAAATCTATGTGATCAAGCGAGTCTGACTCGCCGGCACTGAAATGAGAAAGGCCGCGCGAACAGCGCGGCCTTTCAAATATCTCAGGCGTGATGCTTTCTACCGACCGAGTGACCACCAGCCGCGCTTCCG
>CAZMKY010000621.1:0-4814 GCA_964566835.1 uncultured Rhodobacterales bacterium | reverse complement strand
CGCGAGGTGTGCGGCGTCGACGTGCGCGAAGCCACGTTTGACGATCTGGATGCTCTCAATGTCTATGACGGGATCTACGCCAATTTTTCGCTTCTGCACGCGCCGCGCGCCGAGATGGCAGGTCACCTGGCGCGCATCAGTGATGCGATCAAGCCCGGTGGTGCTTTCCACATCGGCCTGAAGACCGGCACGGGGGAACGTCGGGACGCTTTGGGGCGGTTCTACTGCTACTACACCGAAGAAGAGATCAGGGGCCTTCTGGCCGACGCTGGTTTCGACGTTTTGACCGCGACAACCGGCGAAGAGCCGGGCCTTGACGGCGTGGTCGCGCCTTTCATCATCCTTTTGTCCGAGAAACGCGATGTCTGATCTGACGCTTTATTCGATGCCATCATCTGGGAACTCCTACAAAGTCCGTTTGCTTCTGGCGCTTCAGGGCCGGGCCTACACGCACCTTCCGATGGAGTATGAGACGCCGGAGTTGGACGCCGCACATGCGTCCAACCGTCTGCCGTTCGGCAAATTGCCGGTCATTGAACTGCCGGATGGCACGCGCCTGCCGGAATCGAATGCAATTCTCTGCTATTTGGCCGACGGAACCGATTGGATGCCGTCGGACAAGATGGAACGGGCCGAGGCGCTGGCGTGGATGTTCTTTGAACAGAACCGCCACGAGACGGTGATCGCGGTGCGGGCCGCGCTAAGGTTCTATGCAAGCCGCGCGCACCTCGCCACGCCAGAGCGTATGGCGGAACTTCTGGCCGCCGGTCATGACGTGCTTGGCGTGTTGGAGCAGGGGCTCTCGGGCAAGGACTGGCTGGTGGGTGACCGTCCAAGCGTCGCCGACATCTCGCTTTACGCCTACACGCACACGGCTGGAAGCAAAGGCGGTTTCGAGATGGAGCGGTTCCCGGCCATCAACGCTTGGCTTCAGCGCATGGCCGGCCTGCCGGGATATGTCGGATTGGACGACACGCCCTGATGCCTGACCTCTATGCCTATACCGATGGCGCTTGTTCCGGAAATCCCGGCCCGGGGGGCTGGGGTGCGTTGTTGATTGCGCGCGATGGTGACACGGTTCTGAAAGAGCGGGAACTGTCCGGTGGCGAACCCGAGACGACGAACAACCGTATGGAGTTGCTTGCCGCGATCAGCGCTTTGGAGGCACTGGAACGTGCAAGCCAGATCACGGTCGTGACGGATTCAGCTTACGTCAAAAATGGTGTGACCGGATGGATCTTCGGCTGGAAACGGAACGGCTGGAAGACATCGAACAAGAAACCCGTCAAGAACGTCGATCTGTGGCAAAGGCTGGACGAGGCGCAGGCCCGCCACTCTGTCACATGGGAATGGGTGAAAGGGCACGCCGGACACCCGGAAAACGAACGTGCCGACGAATTGGCGCGCTCCGGCATGGCGCCCTTCAAGGAATAACGTGCGGTCTTGCTGATCAGCGCCGGTTGCGGCGTTTCCGGGCGATGGCTTCGGACGGGATCAGGACCAACGCACCAATGGCCCCCGCGATCGCGTCCAGCCCCGGGCTGCCAAGCGTCAGCAGGAACGTCGAGCGCACCATATAGACCAACAGCACACCGCCCGTCGCAATGATGATGGCCTGCAGGATGCCGTGGTGGGTGAAGTCCCACTTCTCGGCAAGATAGGCCACGATGCCTCCGATGATGAGCGAGCCCCAGAACGATGCGAACATGTCTTTCGGATCTCCTTGATGGTCGCCGGGTACGTCCGCAGACAGCTTAGGTCAGGCTGGGAGGCAGGTCGAGACCGCGCAGGATCTCGTCCGCGCTCATTGCGCGTTTCCCTTGCCGCTGGGCCAAGGTGATCTCGACCGCGCCGTCGCCGCAGGCAATCCGGAAGCCCTCCAGCACTGTGCCGGGTGCGCCTTGCCCTTCGGACAGGCGCGAGGCCAAAAGCTTGATCCGCTCCCCGTCCACTTCGGTCCAGGCGCCAGGGAAAGGAGAGAGGCCGCGGATCTGACGATCAACCGTGGTTGCAGGCTGGCTCCAGTCCACACGCGCCTCTGCTTTGTCGATCTTGTGCGCGTAAGTCACGCCGTCGTCCGGCTGTAGAACAGGCTGAAGGTCGTCCAGCGCGGCAAGGGCGTCGACGATCAGACGGGCGCCCATGTCCGAGAGCTTGTCATGCAGGCTCGCCGTTGTGTCCTCCGCCGTGATGGTAAGTCGGTCTTCCAGAAGGACCGGCCCTGTGTCGAGACCCGCTTCCATTTGCATGATGCCGACGCCGGTCTCCGGGTCGCCCGCCATGATCGCGCGGTGGATTGGCGCGGCACCGCGCCATCTGGGCAGAAGCGAGGCGTGGATGTTCAGACATCCCCGCTTTGGCGCATCCAGAATGGCTTGTGGCAGGATCAGGCCATAGGCCACCACGACGCCAATATCAGCGTTCAAGGCGGCAAACGCGGCTTGCGCGTCTTCCGACTTCAAGGATTTGGGGTGCCGGACCGGGATGCCCAAAGCTTCTGCGCGCGCCTGCACGGGCGACGGGCGATCTTTCTTGCCACGGCCCGCTGGGCGCGGCGGTTGCGTGTAGACGGCAACGACCTCGTGGCCAGCCTCCACCAAGGCATCAAGCGGCGCGACTGAAAAGTCCGGGGTCCCCATGAAGACGATCTTCACAACGATTTCTCCAACTTGGCCCAGCGCTTCATCAGTCGGTCACGCTTCAGCTTGCTGAGATTGGCGAAATACATGCGCCCGTTCAGATGATCGATCTGGTGCTGAACCGACGTTGCCCAAAGACCTTCGAAGTCCTTGACGGTCTCGGTTCCAGACCTGTCCAGAAAGCGGACGCGGACGCGCGCCGGGCGGGTGACCTTGGCCGAAAGGCCGGGCAGGTTCGGGCTGGCCTCGTCGAAATCCGAAGTCTCATCCGACTGGCTCAGGATCTCTGGATTGGCGAGGCAGATAGCCTTGCCACGTTCTTCGGTGACGTCCACGACCGCAAGCTGGACCATCTCGCCGATCTGAGGTGCGGCAAGCCCATATCCCGGCATGGCATCCATCGTTTCGATCATGTCGTCCCAAAGCGCGCGGGTCTCGTCTGTGACAGCCGATATAGGCTCCGCCCTTTGGCTCAGACGTTTGTCCGGCCATCTGAGAAAGGGGCGGGGGCTCATGCCGAATAGACCTTCTCAAGGTCGGCGCGCACATCGTCCGGCAGGCGGTCAAACGTCACGATGCCGTCCAGATGGTCAAGTTCATGCTGCGCGCAAACGGCGTCAAATCCTGTCAGCCGTTCGGTCAGGATCGCACCGGTCTCGTCCTGCCACTGCAACGTGATCTCTGTCGGGCGGGAAATAGGTGCCAGAACGCCGGGGATGGAAAGGCATCCTTCCTCCATCGTCTCTTCCGCGTCAGACCTCTCAAGGATGACGGGGTCAATGACGATGCGGGGATGTGCCGGCCCGTCTTTCCACGCTGTGTCCATAACGAAAAGCCGCTTTGACACACCCACTTGTGGCGCAGCCAGACCGCGCCCGGGCGCGTCATACATCGTCTCTAGCATGTCCTGGGCCAGGTTTCGGATCTCGTCCGTGACTGGACCGACCGGGTCTGCCACTTTTGACAAAACCGGATCAGGCCAAAGCACAATGGGCCGGATCACGCGCGGGCCTTCTCGCGCTTGAGCTTCATCATCTTGCGCGTGATGAGCTGTCGTTTCAGGGGCTTCAGATAATCGATGAACAGCTTGCCGTTCAGGTGATCAATCTCATGCTGAACACAGGTCGCCCAAAGCCCGTCAAATCTTTCGGATTGTGTTTGCCCATCAAGATCGGTCCAGCTGACGTCGACTTCAGCGGGACGTTCCACTTCCGCGTATTGCTCCGGGATCGACAGGCAGCCTTCTTCGTATGTGTTCAGCGCTTCGGACGACCATGTGATTTCGGGGTTCAGAAGAACCAGCGGGCGCGGTGCCTCGCCTTCTTCTTTCACACAGTCCATGACCAAAATGCGCTGCATGACACCGACCTGCGGCGCGGCCAGCCCGATGCCGGGGGCGTCATACATTGTCTCCAACATATTGTCGGCCAGACGGCGCAAATCCGTATCGACCTCTGCCACAGGCTTGGCCGCCTTCTTCAGGCGTGGGTCCGGATGGATGAGGATTGGCAACAAAGACATGGGGCCGATTTATGCTGTCTCCGGCCCCTTCGCAAGCTGGCCCTTGTCGCGGCCGTATCCGCTGCTAGTGTCCGCCTTCGACGAATACGCGGAGACCTCATGACATTCGACTTCGAGACCGAGCTGCCCCTCAGCCGGACGCATTGCAGCAAGTATGACAACCTTCCGGGCTCCTTTGGGCTGACGTCCGAAGATGCCATCCCGATGTGGGTCGCCGACATGGATTTTCCGGCAGCGCCCTGCATCTTGGACACGCTGCAACGTGAAATCGACCGTGGATACATGGGGTATTTCGGGATGCCCGGGCCGATTGCCGAAAGCGTTGTGACGTGGATGGACGAGAAGCACGGAATGCCAGTCGATCCGAAACACGTTCGGTTTTCGCGCGGGGTGATCGACGGAATCGCAATGACACTTCATGCCCTGACCGAACCCGGCGATGGCGTGATCATCTTCCCGCCGGTCTACCATGTCTTTTTCAACAAGACGCGTGCCATGGGGCGGCAGGTCGTAGAGGCTGAACTGGTCGAACAAGACGGCACGCTGCACATGGACCTGGACGCGTTGGAAAGCCGTCTGACGGGTCGCGAGAAGCTTGTCATCTTCTGTTCACCGCACACTCCGGGCGGGCGTCTTTGGTCCGCGGACGAGATT
>CAZMKY010000620.1:0-3945 GCA_964566835.1 uncultured Rhodobacterales bacterium | reverse complement strand
CGACATTGCAGATCGTCCGGCGACGTTTCCCTTGGCTGGGCGTGAACCTTTTGACGGCCATTTTGGCCTCTCTCGTCATCTCCATCTTCGAAGGTGTCCTGTCCGCCGTGGTCGCCTTGGCTGTATTGATGCCGATTGTCGCGTCCATGGGCGGCAACGCGGGTACACAGTCCATGACGGTTGCCGTCCGCGCGCTGGCGACGCGCGACCTGACCGGATCGAACGCCCTTCGCGTGATCCGGCGGGAAGCGATTGCAGGGCTTTTGAACGGTGCGATCTTTGCGGTCGTGATGGGCGTCGTGGGCCTGATCTGGTTCGGCGAGCCAATGATCGGTGTTGTTATTGCGGTGGCTATGGTGATCAATCTGCTTGTGGCGGGTCTCTCCGGCGTTCTTGTGCCACTGGCGCTTGATCGCTTTGGTGTCGACCCGGCGCTGGCATCCGGCACATTCGTGACAACTGTAACGGATGTCGTTGGCTTCTTCGCCTTTCTCGGGTTGGCATCATGGGTGCTTTTATGACGATCACGGCTGACAAATCCGCCCTGCGAAAACAGGCGGCAGAGGCACGGAAGGCAGCGCATTCCAGCGTCGATCCGGGGCCGGCGCTTGCCTCACTTGGTGTTGTCCTGTCCGAGCGTGCGGGCCGAATTTCGTTCTATTGGCCCATCAGAACAGAGATCGATCCGCGGCCTGCCGTGGAGAGCCTCGTCGGTTTCCGCGAGCTTTGCTTGCCGATCACCGACGGTCGCAATCCATTGACTTTTCGGCCGTGGACGCCTGACACAAAACTGGTGCCCGATGGCTTCGGCGTCCCGATCCCTGAGTCGGGCGAGACTGTGAAACCTGACGTGCTGATTGTGCCACTTCTTGCTTTCGACAGCAGCTTGCAGCGCTTGGGCTATGGCGCTGGTCACTATGACCGGACACTGGAATTGTTGCGGGCCGAAAAGCCTGTTGTGGCCATCGGACTTGCCTACAGCGCTCAGGAGATCGAGGCCGTTCCGACCGAGCCCACCGATCAGCCGCTCGATATGATCATAACCGAAGCGGGCGTTCACCGCCTCAGGTAGGCGATCGCCGCTTGTCAGGTCGTCACGCGCACTCTATGCCCGGCCAATGCGTATTCTTTATCTTGGCGATGTTGTGGGGCGTTCCGGGCGTGCGGCGGTGACCAACCGTCTCGCGGATCTTCGGGCACGCCTGAAGGCCGACTTCGTCGTCCTGAATGCCGAGAATGCCACGAGCGGTGCAGGACTGAACCAAGCCCATGCCGAAGCGCTGCTGGCCGCGGGCGCCGACGTTCTGACGCTGGGCGATCACGCATTCGATCAGCGCGACATGCTAAGCTTTATCACGTCCGAGCCACGCATCTTGAGACCCCTCAATTTCTCCAAAGCGGCGCCGGGTGCGGGCGCGCGGATATTTGACGTGCCTGGTGGTCGCAAAATCCTTGTCGCACAGGTTTTGGGGCAGGTCTTTATGAAGCGTCCCTTTGACGACCCGTTTTCTGCCGTCGACGCGATCCTTAAGAACTATCCGCGTGGCGGTGGTCGTGTGCACGCCAGCTTGATCGATGTCCACTGCGAAGCGACGAGCGAGAAAATGGGGATGGGCCATTTCTGCGATGGCAGAGCCAGCATTGTTGTCGGTTCTCACACGCATGTGCCGACGGCTGACGCAATGATTTTGCCCGGCGGCACGGCCTATCAAAGCGACGCCGGCATGTGCGGCGACTACAACAGCGTCATAGGCATGGACAAAGAAGAGCCTTTGCGGCGCTTCATAACTGGCATGTCCAAAGGCCGTTTTCAGCCAGCCATGGGCGAGGCGACGCTTTCCGGTTTATTCGTCGAAACCGATGACAAAACCGGCGCCGCGATCTCGGTCGAGATGGTGCGCGACGGCGGCAAGCTTTCGCAGGCGCCGGCCTGACATGCGCGAAAAGCTGTGGCTGTTCGGTGTTCTTGCCATCATGGGGGCAGGTTGGGGGGCGACGCAGCCTCTGGCCAAGATTGCTGTCAGCGAAGGCTATCGCCACTTCGGGCTGATTTTCTGGCAGCTGGTGATCGGGGCCGTCCTTTTGGGACTCTTCAGGGTTTTTCGGGGCACCGCCGGCTGGTGGCCGCGCACGGATAGGCCCGCACTTCTCGTCTACCTCCTGATTGCGCTGATCGGGACCGTTCTGCCGAATTCCACATCTTACGAAGCGGCGCGACACCTGCCGGCCGGGCTGATCTCGATCCTTTTGTCATTGGTCCCGCTCTTTGCCTTTCCGATTGCGCTGGCGCTGGGCAATGAGAAGTTCTCGGTCGCGCGTGCTGCCGGGCTCGGACTGGGACTGGCTGGCGTGATCCTGATCGTTGCGCCCGAGGCCAGCCTGCCAGAGCGCGCCATGGTTGCCTTCATCCCCATCGCGTTGATCGCGCCGCTCTTCTACGCGGCCGAAGGCAATATCGTTGCCCGCTGGGGCACGGCTGGCTTGTCGCCGGTGGATGTGTTGTTCGGCGCGTCCATTGTTGGGGCCTTGGTGGCTTTGCCGCTTGCGTTGGTGACAGGACAATTCATCGTTCCGCGCACGCCTTTCGAGGCGCCAGACTGGTCCTTGATTGCGTCGTCGATCATTCACGTCATCGTCTACACGACCTATGTCTGGCTGGTCGGTCGGGCCGGCGCGGTTTTTGCCGTTCAGGTCAGCTACCTCGTCACCGGGTTCGGCGTGATTTGGGCCATGATTTTCCTGGGCGAAAGGTTCTCGGGTTGGATTTGGATCGCCATGATCCTGATTTTGTCGGGCGTGGCCCTCGTCCAACCAAGACCAAGACTGGACCAGACGCCTGCGACAGGCGAAACTTGAGCCTATGTTGACGGCTCTCGAACTCTCGCAGCAAACAGAGGCTTGGCTGGCGCTTGCCGTGGTCGTCGGAATGTTTGCCCTGTTCCTGAGCGAGAAGTATCCGGCGGAAGTCGTCGGTATTGGCGGCGTCTCCGTTCTGCTGGCCAGCGGGCTTTTGCCCTATGACGCAGGGCTGAGCGTCTTGTCGAACCCGGCCCCTTGGACGATTGCGGCAATGTTCGTCGTCATGGGCGCTTTGGTTCGGACCGGGGCCTTGGTCGCTTTCACCCAACTGGTCGAAGCGCGCGCCGCCACGTCGCCCGTGATGGCTTTGGCGGCGCTGATGGCCGGTGTCGTTCTGTCCTCTGCCATCGTTTCAAACACGCCGGTCGTCGTCGTGATGATCCCAGTCTTCGTGCAGTTGGCAGGACGGATGGGGCTTTTGCCATCAAAGTTGCTGATCCCGCTGTCCTATGCGGCCATTCTGGGCGGCACTCTGACGCTTCTTGGCACGTCGACCAACCTTCTGGTCGACGGCGTTGCACGGGCCGAAGGTCTGGAGGCGTTTTCGATTTTCGAGGTCACGCCCTTGGCGATTGTCCTTGTCGTCTGGGGCATGATCTATCTTGCGCTCTTTGGGGGGCGCCTCTTGCCGGATCGGGACAGCATGGCCAGCCTTCTGTCAGATCGCAGCAAGATGAAGTTCTTCACGGAAGTACTGATCCCGCAGGGCAGCGACCTGATTGGCCAGCCGCCAAGGGATGTTGATCTCTTCAAGCGCGAAGGCATTCGCCTGATCGACGTGCTTCGCGGTGACGCGTCGCTGAGACGAAGCATGAAGGACGTCACGCTGGAGGCGGGAGATCGCGTCGTGCTCCGGACGGAAATTGCCGAGGTTCTGGGACTTCAGGAAAACCCACAGGTTCGCACCGCGGACACCGTAAGCGCAGTCGAGACGACGACTGTCGAGGTGCTGATCACACCGGGGTGCCGCATGATCGGGCGGTCGCTTGGCGCGCTCAGATTGCGCCGTCGCTATGGTGTCTATCCCATCGCTGTCCACCGGCGGAACCAGAACATTGGCCGCCAACTGGACGATCTGGTCGTCCG
>CAZMKY010000619.1:0-4848 GCA_964566835.1 uncultured Rhodobacterales bacterium | reverse complement strand
GACGGCGGCGGCGCATCACATCGTCCCGGTCACGCTGGAACTGGGAGGCAAGTCGCCACAGGTGGTGTTCGAAGACGCCGATCTGGACGCCGCGCTGCCGTTTCTGGTGGGCGCTGGCATTCAGAACGCAGGCCAGACCTGCTCTGCCTCGTCACGCATCCTTGTCCACGCCAGCCGTTTTGACGAGGTGGTGGAAAAGATGGCGACCCGCTACCGGGCCCTTTGTGCGGCACCGGCGTTGGACGATCGGGAGCTCGGGCCACTTGTGTCGGCGCGGCAGAAGACCATCGTCGAAGGGTTTCTGGAGGATGGCAAAGACCTCGAGGTCGCAGCCGAAGGCACGGTCGCCCATGATGCGCCTCCGGGCGGCGCCTATGTGGCGGCACGCTTGCTAATCGGAGCAGCCCCGGGTCACAAGCTGGCGCAGGACGAGATCTTCGGCCCCGTCCAGGTCATCCTGCCGTTCAGCGACGAAGACGAAGCAACGGCGATCGCAAACGGGACAGGCTATGGTCTGGTCGCATCCTGCTGGACCAAGGATGGCGCGCGGCAGATGCGGATGGCGAAGAAGCTGCGCGCGGGACAGGTCTTCTTGAACAATTACGGCGCCGGTGGTGGCGTGGAGTTGCCCTTTGGCGGATCTGGTCTGTCGGGCCATGGCCGCGAGAAAGGGTTCGAAGCACTTTACGGCTTTACAAAGTTGAAGACTGTCGCCGCATTGCACGGCTGATGAAGGAGAACCCAATGCGACTGAAGGACAAAGTGGCGATTGTGACGGGCGGTGCGTCGGGGTTCGGGGCCGGTATCGTGCGCAAGTTCATCGCCGAAGGCGCGCAGGTCGTTATCGCAGACCTGAACACGGACATGGGCACAGCGCTTGCGGGCGAACTTGGGGATGCGGCAAAAGTCATTCGTGTCGACGTCGCCAATCGCGAAAGCGTCGAGGCGCTGACGTCCGAGACCCTGTCCGCCTTTGGGCAGATCGACATCCTTGTCAACAATGCCGGTGTCACCCACCTGCCCGCACCGCTGGATGAGGTCAGCGAAGCGGACTTCGACAAGGTCTTCGCGGTAAACTGCAAGTCTGTCTATCTGACCGCGCAGACTGTCGTGCCGCATATGCGGGGTCGCGGCTCCGGTGCGATCCTGAACGTGGCCTCGACCGCCGGGGTCAGCCCCCGCCCGCGCCTCAATTGGTACAATGCCTCAAAGGGCTGGATGATCACCGCCACACGGACAATGGCGGTGGAGCTTGCGCCGGAAGGCATTCGCGTCAACGCCATCAATCCCGTGGCCGGGGAAACGCCGCTTCTGAAAAGCTTCATGGGCGAAGACACGCCGGAAATCCGCGCGAAGTTCCTGTCGACCATTCCTATCGGGCGCTTCTCCACGCCAGAAGATATGGGCAACGCCGCCTGCTATCTCTGTTCGGACGAGGCGAGCATGGTTACCGGGGTTTGTATGGAGGTCGACGGCGGGCGCTGCATCTGAACGAAAATATTTGGCGCAATAGCCCTGGACAGCATAGAAATTCCACAATTGATTGTGATGCATAGGGCATCGACACACATTCGGTTCTGACCTTTTTGCAGGTGATTTTGAAAGGCAATTGAATATGAGCGCATTTGGAACGCTCACCCGTCGCGGCCTGCTTTTGGCAGGTGGGGCTGCGCTTGGATACGCGGCGGGGCGTCATGCCTCGCCCGGCCTGACGACACAGAGCGGCGTCGCGCCTCTTTCAAGACCAGATGCGTCCGGTCTGATCCTCAACGACGCGAGCGAGCTGTCTGCGACACCGATCCACAGTCACGTGCGCCCTGCCGCCTCGGGCGATGCTCTGGTGGAGGCCTTTCGGGCAGAGCTGTCTGCCGCTCGCAGCGAAGGCCGGCCTGTTTCGGTCGGCGCCGCCCGACATTCCATGGGCGGACAGGCCATCCCGCGAAACGGTCATGCCATCACGGTCGATGACGCAACGATTGAGCCGGACACGGCCAACGGTGTCTACCGCGTCAACGGCGGCGCGCGTTGGTCGGACGTGATCAAGGCACTTGATCCGCTGGGGTTCAGCCCGGCGGTCATGCAATCGAACCATGACTTTGGCGTTGCCGCCACGTTCTCGGTCGGCGCGCATGGATGGCCGGTGCCTTATGGCCCGATGGGCGCCACAGTCCAAAGCCTGCGAATGGTGCTGCCGAACGGCGATCTGGTCACGGCCTCCCGATCCGAAAACAGCGATCTTTTTGCCATGGCGATGGGAGGCTACGGATTGGTCGGGCTGATCGTCGATCTGGACGTAGAGATGGTGCCAAACCAAAAACTGACGCCGGATTTCGCCGTCATGGCGGCCGAAGACTTTCCGGAAGCTTTCATGGAAGCTGTCGAAGACCCCAACAAGCCCATGGCCTATGGGCGCTTGAACGTGGACCGCGAAACCCTGTTCGAAGAGGCTCTGCTGATCGCCTATACCCCTTCGCCCGATCAATCGGACATTCCAGAAGCCGTCGGGTCCGGTGCGGTCTCTCACCTCGCGTCACGGCTCTATCGGACGCAAGTTGGACGTGAACGCATGAAACGGTTCCGTTGGTGGGTTGAGGCTGATCTTGGTCCACGCATCGTGGGCGAAAGCACGCGAAATTCCCTGATGAACGAACCTGTCGTCACTCTGGACGACCGCGACCCGAACCGCGTGGATATCCTGCACGAATACTTCGTACCGATCGACGCTTTCGACGGGTTCCTGCAAGCCTGTCGGGAGGTCATCCCGAATGCGTTTGTCGAATTCCTGAATGTCACGCTGCGCTTTGTCGACACTGACCCGGTCAGCTATCTGGCGCATTCTCCGACGCCACGCATCGCGGCCGTCATGTCGTTCACGCAGGAAAAGACGGCGCGGGGCGAAGCCGATCATCGCCGAATGACAGAAGCCTTGATCGATCGTATTATCGCGCTTGGGGGCAGCTATTATCTGCCCTATCGCCCCCATGCGCGGCCCGACCAGTTCAGAAGGGCCTATGCCCGCGCTGAAGAATTTGCCGCCGCCAAGCGCGCGATCGACCCCGAACTGATTTTGCGCAACAATCTTTGGGACAGCTATCTGGAGCGCCTGTGACACCTGCACGACTTCTTTGTCTGATTTATGCCGTCATCCTGTTTGCCGTGGCGGCGATAAATTACATCCCCGGCCTTACCGACGGGGAAGGCTTGGCCTTCGGGATCTTCGCGCTCGATCCCTTCGACGATGCGCTGCATCTGGTGTCCGGTCTCTGGGCTTTGGCGGCAGGGCTGATCTCGCGTCGCGCATCGCAACTTTTCCTCGTTCTGTTCGGCGCCGCATATCTGGCCGATGGCATCTTCGGCATCTTCACCGGCTGGGGCTTTCTCGACTTTGCGATCTTTACGAATGCGTCACTTGGACCTGAGTTCAGCTTCCTTCGGTTGGCCGCAAATGCTCCGCATATTGGACTTGGTGGCATTGCGCTTTGTGCCGGGTTGCTGTCGCTCAGAAAGGGATGAGACGGCTTCTTAGATATTTGGGGCGCATGGGCCTTGTGGTTTTGGCTTTGGTCCTCTTACTGGCGGCCCCCGTCGCCTATACCGAGACGATGTGCCAAGGCAGCGCCACGCCCACGCCGTCAACGCCTCTGGCGACGGAAACACGGTCCGAGATCCGCACACTGCTGACCTACCCCGAATGGCACATTGTCCATGCCTATGACGACTACGCGGAAGTCATTGCAAAGGGTGCACCGCACGACTTCGGATATCTCCGGGCCATTTCAGGCTATTGGACCAGCCTTTGCACCTTGACGACCCAAAGCGCGGAACTTGGAGAGATAGACGGCGACACCAAGTCCCTTGTCTATGTGATCGGCGTGTCGTTCACCGCCGAGATGGTCATGAAAGCGCTCTATGAGGAAACGTTTGGACGGATCGCAGTGATGATCCGCGGCGATGCGCGGACGCCGCTGGATGAACTTTCGGCCGCGCAAGCCGCCAATTACGCACGCTTTCTGCAGCAGACGCCGTGGTATCTCTATGATTTCCGCGCCGATGCTGCCGTCTTGAAGGCCTTCGCCAGCAGTGCGTTCCGCGACCGGGAACGCGCCTTCGCGCTTGGGTTGGAACATGCGGCCCGCGCCGCTTATGCCGGCGTCATCGAGGACGCCGTCGCGGCCACCGGTCAAGATGATCTGACGCTGCAAATGGTTGTCCGTGCAGATGCCCTGCCCATCGTTGAGCGCACCGAAGGCGTCCGCGTGCTGCGGCGCTTTGATGACCTGATCGAGATCGAAACACCGCGTTATCGTCGGTTGACCGGCATTCTGGCCGAATGGGCGGATCAAGGCGTCGACTTCGTCGACATGGCAGGGAACGACCAGATCATGTTTACTGCCCTCTCGGACGCAGCACGCGTTGAAGGTGCGCTTCTGAGCTTGCCGCGCCAAGGTTATGTCGACACCCGACACTTGTTCCTTGTCCCCGTTGCTGATCTGGCTGAGCGTCTTCGGAATTTCGAAACGGTCCGGCTTGAGCACATTCATGACTACTAAGCCCAAATCCGCGCGGCTCGTGCGGTCAATCTTGCTGGCACTGCCCGTTCTGGTGTTCGGGTGGCTGGCTGTTCTGGCGCTGGTCCTGCGCTTTGGGGCGGATGCGCCGGCTGTATTCGTGCCCTTCCCGCACGAAACACTTTTGGCAGACTTGGGCGATGGCGTCGCCGTCACCGGTGCCTCGACGATTTCTCTCACGCTCAAAAGCGACCGCCCGGATCTGGTTCAAGCAGCCTATGGCGCAGGCGCTTGGCTTGTCCTGCCGGCGGGCTTGGACGCCTGCATCCCGGCGTTCCTC
>CAZMKY010000618.1:0-9669 GCA_964566835.1 uncultured Rhodobacterales bacterium | reverse complement strand
GCTCTACTGCGTCCGCGACCCAGCCCGGCATCTCGCCAGCGACGGGACAACCGGGCGCAGTCAGCGTCATGATGACCCGAACCTCATTCTCATCGGAGATCTCGACAGTGTAGACGAGGCCAAGATCATAGATATTGACTGGAATTTCAGGGTCATAGACGGAGCGGCATGCGTCGACGACCGCTTCATGCAGCGGGTGATCCGTCGAAGAAGGTTTGATCAGCGGTGCGCCTTCCAGCGCCTCTGGCGATTCAGCAGTCATGGGACCCTCGGCTTTGCTGACCATTTATATAAGGAAAGGGTCAGCAAGGGTCCAGTGCAGCTCAGGCGGCATCGTCATCGAGATCTGGCGTTTGATCTCGCGCGGCTTGCGGAACTTTCGGATTCGGCGACAGTCCCATGTGCGGAATGAGGTCATCCTGCTGTTCGACCTCCAGCTGCTGGGAGGCCTTGATCATCGCTTCTCTGAGCGCGACTTCTTCGTCCCAACCTTTGACTGGGTTCGGCACAGGGATGGTGAATCGCAGATCAATGCCGTGCGCGTCCTGATCGATGACGAGGCATTCGGCATCATCTTCTTCAATCTCCTTGCGGTCCTCGCAGTAGGCTTCGAAGCGGTCCCGCATCTTGTCGATGTCGATCCGGTTCGACAATTTCAGGACGACGCGGCGCGTCATGCCAGGATAGACGAGGTTGCGGTTCGTGAACTCGTCCGACACGAACTTCAGGACCGGGACGATCAGGCGGGTGTCATCCCAGACATGCAACTGGACGAAGGTGAAATGGATGCGCTCGACGGTGCAAAGATGCCCGTCATAGACAAGCTGATCGCCGACGCGGGCCGATCGGTTAAGCGCGATCTGAAGGCTGGCCATGATATTTCCAAGAACTTCGCGGGCCGCGAAACCGAGGATAAGCGTCAGGGCACCTGCGGAGGCCAGCAAAGAGAAGCCGAGCAGCCGGAAGACGTTGGCGGACGCCAGGACAAGACCCACGCCAAGCAGAACGGCGATGACCAGGGCAATTCGTCTTGCGGCCGAGAGGGTTGTCACGAGGCTTCTGGCATCTTCATTGCCGGGTTCACTAAGATCCGTGACATCCGATGGTGTCAGCCAATCCAGTATGGCGTCGATCGCGTTGACCATGAGCACCATGAAGGCAGCGACATAGGCAAGCACAATTGCCGGCTCCAGGATATTCGACACGATGCCTGAGACTACGAACATGCGTTGGGTCAGCACCTGAACGCTGAGCGCCAGAACAAAAAGGGTTGCCGGAGCCCTGAGGCTGCGAAGTACGGCCGCGCCCAGGTTGCGGGGGGTTTTGGATGTGATCCAGCCGCTGAAGTGCCAAGTGGAATAGGTCGCCAACGCGACGAGTACCGCCATGAGAGGCAGGGCGAAGACCTCCCAAACACGAAGATTGAAACTTGTCTTTGCGCGCATCCAGTCAGGCAGACTTCGTTCGAATGCGGTAGGACCGTGCTGTTCGAAAAGGGCCGGGATGTTGTCGACGGTCTGTTGTGAAAACATCCAAAGCGCAGCTTCATTTTCCGGCTTAACCCGGTTGAGCCGAACAGAGACACTACGACCATTGAGTTCCAAAAGGCCCAGCAGAATGCTTCTGCGGACTTGTCCGGCCATTGGATTCTCCGCAGCGGCATTGGCGTCGAGTGCGTCGGGGCGTTCTGGCAAAGATTGCCAGCTGATCACCACTTTCCGATCGAGTATGGCATCAAGCTGTTGAGCCAGGACGGGACCCAAACTGGCTTGCTCCATCGGATCGATGGAGCTCATGTCCAGCGTCTCGGCAGCCCTCTGCCATTCTTCGTTCGCGGCCGCCTGCAAGAAAGCTTCCAGCGTTGATTGCGGCGTCGACAAATCCATCGATGACCGCACACCAGCAAGGCCGGGGTTCAATTCCTCGATCTCAAAAACCGTATCTTGTGCCGATGCCGTCCCGCCGATGACAAGGAGCGAAAGGACGAGGACAAGACGTTTTAGAAGCTGCGTCATAGGACATGAACGCAGATCAAACGGCTTGGGTTCAAAGTTGCCTTGGCTTTCAGTCAAAATCCCGTAAGTAGGGCGCCTTCTGGTGACGGGATGTTACGGTATGGCTGAGCGCTTCAAGTTTGAGCTGAAGACCACGGATGGGAAGGCGCGTCGGGGGACGATCACGACCCCGCGGGGTGAAATCCGCACGCCTGCATTCATGCCGGTTGGGACGGCGGCCACGGTCAAAGCCATGATGCCAGAAAGCGTGGCGGCGACGGGTGCCGATATCTTGCTGGGCAACACGTATCATCTGATGCTGCGCCCGGGTGCCGAACGCGTCGAGCGTCTGGGTGGGCTGCACAGCTTCATGAACTGGTCCAAGCCCATTCTGACGGATTCCGGAGGCTTTCAGGTCATGAGCCTTGCCGGCCTTCGGAAGCTGGACGAAACCGGTGTGAAATTCAAAAGCCACATTGATGGGTCGGAGCATGTTCTGACACCCGAGCGATCGATGGAAATCCAACGCGCCTTGGGGTCGGACATCGTTATGTGTTTTGACGAATGTCCAGCTTTGCCAGCAGATCGTGCCCGTATCGAAGACAGCATGCGCCTGTCGATGCGCTGGGCTAAGCGGTCCCGTGATGCTTTTGGCGACCGACCCGGGCACGCTTTGTTCGGCATCCAGCAAGGCGGGCTAGAAGAGGATCTACGCGGCGAAAGCGCCAAGGCGCTGACCGATATCGGGTTCGAAGGCTACGCAGTTGGCGGCCTTGCCGTCGGCGAGGGGCAGGAAGCGATGTTCGGCGTTCTGGACTTCGCGCCGGACCAGTTGCCTGCCGACAAGCCCAGATACCTCATGGGGGTTGGCAAACCGGACGACATTGTTGGTGCCGTCGCACGTGGGATCGACATGATGGATTGTGTGCTGCCGTCGCGCTCGGGGCGGACAGGTCAGGCTTTCACGCGAAACGGTGTCGTGAATATCAAGAATGCGCGTCATCAGGACGACCCGCGGCCCTTGGACGAAGACTGCAAGTGTCCCGCCTGCCAGAACTACTCACGGGCCTATTTGCACCACGTTTTCCGGTCCGGTGAGATGATCTCTGGCATGTTGCTGACTTGGCATAATCTGACTTATTATCAGGATCTTATGCAAGGAATGCGGGACGCGATCGAAGCCGGAAAGTTCGCCGAATTCGAACAAAAGTTCCATGCCGATCGCGCTGAAGGTGATATCCCGCGCCTCTAGGGTTGCCGCGGCGATGCCAGCGATAAATGCTAGGTTTGCCGCGGACTTGCCTAAAATTTGCCCATAATGGTTGCGAGACCGAACCTGTTAAGGGTTCGTTAATGAGTGTTGGTTTGGAAGTGTCCATTCGGCATTCGCCCTGATCCTTCCATCTCAGCAGTCACCGCCCTTGACGTAGACGCGCCAAGAGGATCGACGCCGGTGACATTCGAGACCACAGCGAAAGCCTTCGAGACAGGAACCTTCCCTGCTGTTGATGAATCAGACCGCGTCGACAGTCGTTCGAAACGCGCCGTCGATCTTGCCTTTACCGTTATTGCTTTGCCGTTGATCGCGGCGCTTGCCATCGCGCTTCTGATCTTGAACCCGGTTTTCAATCCCGGCCCTCTCTTTTTCCGTCAGGATCGCATGGGGCAGGGTGGTCAGCGCTTTCGCATGTGGAAGTTCCGCACAATGGTGCCGTCAAAGGCGGAACGCGCATTTGATGCACCTCTGGAAGAAGATCGCATTCGCCCGCTGGGTCGCATTCTGCGTCGGACGCGTCTCGATGAGATCCCGAATTTCCTGAACGTTTTGTCCGGCGAAATGAGCGTCGTCGGTCCTAGGCCGGATTGCTGGGAACATGCTGAAGTCTACGCGCGCATCGTTCCGCACTATGCAGGGCGGATGCGGGTGCGCCCGGGCATCACGGGGCTTGCGCAGGTTCGCGGTGGCTATGCCGATTGCATGTCGAGCGTGAAGCGGAAAGCGCGCCTTGATGCGATCTATATCGAACGCATGTCGGGCAAGCTGGATCGCCACATCATGATGTGCACGGCGCGTGTGATGGCCTTCGGACTTGGGGCACGCTGACCGGGATCAGTCCGCGGTCGAGATGAAGGCCTCGCTATCGTCGAGGCGCACGGCCGTCAGCACACCAGAATAATAAGCGCCGGTATCAACGCAGATCCTTCCGCCTTTCGTGACAACGCTGACATCGTCGTAGTGGCCATGCACAACGCGTTTGCCGGGGAGTGGCCAGTCCTGCAAAAAGTCGGGATGGCCCCATGCCAGTGCGTCGCGGCTTTGGTCGGTCAGATCGCGCGCTGGATTTAGCCCGGCATGCGAGAAGACGACGTCTCCACTGACGAATTTCGGTTTGAGGTCGTTCAGAAAGGGGATGTGATCTTCGGCTGCACGCGCAAGTTCATCTCGCACGCCAAGCGGATCGGTTTGAAGAAGGCCATCCGGCACGTGCCCCATTCCATAGCTGGCAAGCGTCTGCTGGCCACCCATCCTGAGCCATGACGCCCCTTGGTGCGGGGCGTCGAGGAACGTCAGCATCGCGTCTTCGTGGTTTCCCAGAAGGAAGATTGCATTGTGATCTGGCGTCATTGCCAAATGGGACAGTGCATCGAGCACGTCCGCAGATGCATCGCCCCGGTCGATATAGTCGCCGATGAATACCAGCCTTACTTTCCGTCCATCGTCGATCGCTTCGGCGTCCCTTACGATGCGGTCCAGAAGGCGGATCATCAGGTCAAATCGTCCATGAATGTCGCCAATGGCGTACACACGTTCCCGGGGATCGACCTTCGGTGACGGCAGGGCGCGCGAGGATTTTCTGAACGAGATCAAAGCCATTGGAGTTCTGTTACCATGTCATTCGGCACATTCGCTATGCGTCTTCGCGTCTTTTGCCGGAGCGTGGCCGAAACGCCTGCGCCCAGCCAATTCCAAGGAGCGCGGCGAACAACGCCGCATTGGCGGGTATCTGCAGGCTGAAATCGACCATGGCATGCACGGCCGCTGCTGCAGACGCTGCTGCTGCGACGATCGGCAAAGACCGATAACGCCGACGCGCCATGCCCTTCATCGCAATGGCTAGGACGACAATGAGAAGTGCGGAGTAGAAGGCGATGGCGGCAGGCAGCCCGTATTCGAAGGCGGCTTCGAGGTAACTGGAGTGTGCAAAGTCGACTTCGACGGCCGCGAAGGTCTGTGGTTTGTAAGGCCGGAATGCTTCGTGAAAGGCACCGGCACCATGGCCGATCCAAGGTCGATCTGCGATCGCGTCGATCACGGCTGGGAAGATCATGAGGCGACCTTCTTCGCCGTCCGTCAGAAACAGCCGCGACAAGGTGCCAGAGGACAATGAGACGAAGGCAAAGGCCATCAGCGCGGCGACGGCTGCCAAGGCAAGCCGCGACGATCCACGCCTCCCGTATAGTCCAAGGAAGCAAAAGACACCCGCAACCGCGGCAACCGCGCCCCCGCGGCTTTGGCTGAGAAGAATGGCGCTCAGACATATCAGAACGCCAAGTCCGAACACCCAAGCCCCGCTGAAGAAGCTCTCCAAGGCATCACGCAGTTCCCGCCGATCGCCGCGTCGACCTCGTGCCGCCAGATGTGCGTAGGCTCCCAGATTGGCGAGAAGGCCAAAGACGGCAAATGTTGCGAAGTGATTGCGATTGACGAACGTTCCGGTGACTACGGTGCTCCGTTCAGCCCCTGTTACGGGGTTGGTGCCAACGAACCATGCCACCAATCCAAAACCTGCAATCAAGGCGGACGCTACGGCAACGGCCATCATCATTCGCATTGCCTGCTCGGGGTCGCTGGAGGCTTGAAGGACGAGCCAGAAGATCATGGAATAGGTCGCGAGTCTCAGGATGATGTGGGCGCCCGAAATCGGATCCGCGCTGATAGGACCGCCCTCTTGAACCAGTGACCAGACCGGGTGGGTCACCGGTGCGGACCAAACAGGAAGAAGCTGCAGACCCAGCCACGCCAGAACGCCAAGATAAAGAAAACCAGCGGCAGCGAGCCACGCCCCGCCATCCGGTCTACGCCATGCGAAAGCGGTTTGCAGAACGAAGGGGACCAGAACGGCACCGCCCAGAACAACCCAACTGACCGGCCTGTTGGCGCCGAGCGGAATGGCTGAGGCCAAGGCCAACGCCAGCCCGATCCAGCCCAAGATCACCGCCAAGCGTGTTGGTTTGGTGGCGTGGGTCTTGGCGGACATGTCTCAGTTCACGTAGTAGTCGCGATAGCGCGTCTTGTAATAGGCATAGCCTTCATAGGCGTATTTCGCGGCCCGGGCTTCATTCAGCATGGTGAAGCAGGTGCCAACGATGGGCGCGCCGACGCTTCTGAGATCCTTGAGACCCTCCAATACAGCGCCTCGCGGCGTTTGGTCCCAATGCACTGCGTAGACGACTGCATCGACCTGTCGGGCGAGGATCTTGGCGTCGGTGACGACCAGCGTTGGCGGACTGTCGATGATGACGAGGTCGTAGCGCGCCTTAAGGGCGCTGAGGATTTCGCGAAACCGATTGGATGACAGGATGTCCGCAGGGTTGATCGTGCTGCGTGGTTCATCCGGCTTGGTCATCAAGACATCAAGGCCCGTTTCCGGATCGCGGTAGATCGCTTCGTCCAACGTTGCCGTGCCGTCGATCACCGACAAGATGCCCATGGGCCCAGTATCGGCTGGCAAAAGTCGTGCAAGCGAGGGCAGCCTGAGATCGCAGTCGATGATGACGGCAGAGCGCCCCATTTGCTGGCTGGTCAGGGCCATGAGCATCGACGCCGTGGATTTGCCTTCGCGCGGGACGGAAGACGTGAACATGACGGTCTTTGGCGGCTTGTCGACGTTCGAGAACAGGATGGATGTTCTGAGGCTTCGCACCGCTTCCGCCAAAGCCGATTTGGGTTTGGAGCGGAAGTATTCGACAACATCGCGACGTTTCAGACGCCAGCCGACGGCGGGTAGGGCGCCCAGAATGGAGTGACCGGTCATCTCTTCCAACTGTGCGGCTGACCGGAACGTGTTGTTGAGCTTGTCCAGCAGCAAGACGATCGCGGCACCCAGAAGCGCGCCGACAAACAGCGCCAGCGCGATTGTGCGCTTGCGGCTGGCCATGTTCGCATAGAGCGGCACTTCGGCCTGCGAAAGCACCCGCGCATCGGCTGTTTGCAGCGCTTCCTGCTCGGACGTTTCCTTCAGGCGGTTGAGGAAATTCTCATAGAGGACGCGGCTCGCGTCGGCCTCGCGTTCGAGTTGGCGAATGCGAATAGAGGCCTGTCCCTGATCCAGTGCCCGATCCTCAAGCGTGCGCAGCTCTGTCTCCAGTTCTACGACACGCTGATCTGCAGCTTCTCTGTCCAGAAGCGACGCGTCGACGATGCGTTCGGCCTCCAGCCGGATGTCGGCATCCAAGTCTTCGATCTGGTTGTCGACCCGTGTGAGGGCCGGGTGGCCCTCGTCCACGCGGTCGGCCAAAGTATTGCGCTGGGCGGAAAGCTCTGCCCGCTGATCGCGGTAGGATCGGATCAGGTTGGAGGACCTGAACGCGCTGATGGCACCAAGGTCGCGGTTGTCCTGCAGCGCAGCGAAAAGCCGGTCATACTCTGCCCGGGCGCGTGCTGCATCTGAGCGCGCTGTCGACAACGCGCCGTTCAACGCGTTGATCTGGGATCGGGTAACGTCGATGCCTTGTCCCGATGCCAGCGAGATCTCTGCCCGAGCTGCTTCAACCGATGCTTCGGCCTCTTCCACGCGAATACGAAGTTCCTCGACACGGTCGGCCAGCCATGTTGTGGCTTCCCGTGTGGCTTCGAGCTTGGCGTCCAGCTGGTCGACGATGAATTCGGAAGCAAACGTGTTCGCAACGCGGGCCGAAAGGTAAGGATCACGCGTCGTGATCGAGATATCGATGACCGTGGAATCCTCGATCGGATCCAGACGAAGCGCGCCGCGCACGTTGTCCAAAACGAAAAGACGCTGCCGGATGGCACGCTGATCGGCATCCGCCGGCGGCGGGGGTGGGGGCAGGATGCCCATGTCGCGCAACACCGTACGCACGCCGCTTGGGATGGAAATCCACTGCCGGATCAGCGTCATCGGTCCGGTCTCTGGCGGTCGCAGGGCGTAGTTGAACTCTGGCGATTGTTCGAGATTCAGTTTCGTCGTGACCCGGTCAATCAGGCGGGAGGACTGCAAGACCTCAACTTTGTTGTAAAGCGTATCATCGGTTCGGACGACGGACTGCCCGACATCCACGACCGTCGCTTCTTCCAATTCAAACAATACCTTAGTGGTCGCGGTGTACGTCGCTTCGAATTGTGATGCGACCAGAAGTCCAAGGACGCCCGCAACGAATGTGGTGATGGCGATGATCCATTTGCCGTGCCAAATCTTGCCGGCAAGTTCTCTCAGGTCGATCTCCAGATCGCCATTGTCCGCACGAGCATTGTCTTCGATCTTCACTGATCGAAACTCCAAAGCCCCCAGGGATTTTTCCTGCCCCATTTGCCATCCGCCATCTGCACGGCTGTTTGGCCGCATCGGTATTGCCCCGATCCGACTGCTCGATCGCCATGTCTGGCCCTACTTCACGAGAGCCTTGCGCAACACTGAACCCGATCAGGGTCGATCTGGCAAGCATGGTGGCGTTTGCGCTAAGTTTTATTGGCCTGAATGTGTCTCTTGGGAGGCTCACTCTCGCCATATTCTGACGGCAGAAGTGACCTGTTCCGGCGGTATCCTCCAAGTCCGGGGCAGGCCCGATGTGCCGGGCAAAAAGACGGAGACAGCAACACCGATGGCGTTCAGGCGCATTCATTCGGTTCTTCTTTTGGCTGCCAGCCTTGTGCTTTGGGCGGCCACTTCGCATGCGCAAGCGCAACGCGTGGGTCCACCGCCCGTTGCCAATTGTAGCTTTGCACAAGGCGTCGATAGCCGGGTTTGCATTATCGATGGTCAGATCAGGAACCTTGAAGGTCAGTTGCGTGTCGCCCGGGCAGCTGGTGTGCGCGGCGTGTCGCAGCCGCGGAACATGGCGGCCAGTATCCGTTCCTTGGAAGAACAACTCCGGGCGCTGAAAGCGCGTCGCGCCCTGTTGGTCGCCGGTCTTTCTCGCGGTGTCCGGGTTGCGGAAGAAGAGGATGACGATGACGGCTTTCTGTTCCTCTTGCCTCTTCTAGGGCTTGCGCTGCTGATGGGGGCCGGGGGCGGTTCCTCCGGACCGGGGGGCACCGGTGGAGAGCGCCCGCCGACCGTTTATCCCGACGGTTATGTCGGTGCCGAAGGCCCGCCCGATGTGGGCGGCGAGTCCGTCAGTCCAAGCTGATCAGGCCCGTTATCTCAGGAGCGTCTGCGAAGGCCTGCCGAAAATAGGTCGGACGCTTTGTCTTCAGATCCCTGGCGTCAATTCGAGCGAAATCCGCAAGATCGGCGCCACCAGTCTCACTCAAGAGCAGCTGATAGAGGGGCAGACGCTGCGTAGCCAAATAGGTGTTGTGGGGGGCCAGCGACCAGGAAGTCAGAAGGGCAGCGCGAGAAGCCCCCGTTTCCCCGGCCAAGGCATGGGCACAAGCCAGCGCGGACCATGCGCGTGCATTGCCGGGACTGGCTTCAACCGACCGCCTTAGATACTG
>CAZMKY010000617.1:0-5772 GCA_964566835.1 uncultured Rhodobacterales bacterium | reverse complement strand
AGGCCCCGCGTCCGCGTCCGCGACGTGACCGCTCGACGCCATCCGGGCTGGGCTGAGAAACCGGTCGCCTGATCGAAACTACGGTTCGTTGGGCGCGCGCAGCTCCATCGCCAGCGCGTAGACGGCCTCCTTGGCCTTCCGGACCAGCGTGCCCTCGCGGCAGTCGGCCTCGTACTCCGCCTCGGTCATGCCGGTGTTCGGATCATAAGGGACGCCAAGGCAGAGAAGCTTCGCCGTTTGTTGCGTCAGTGTGGACCCGCCGTGGCCCGAAAGCGGCCCTCGCCCTTCGCGCAAGTTGATGCGAATGGCGCTTGCGATGCCGATCGGATCGATTCCGGGATGGTACTGGAAGCGCTTGTCCTCGGTCGCGATGATCGCGTTTTTGAGGTAGGGCGACACGGTCGCCGCCGTAATCTGGCCGCCAAACTGTTCGCCGCGCCACGCGAAGATCTCGCCCTCGCGGTCCAGAAGCGTGACCGAGCCCTTGGCCCGTCCATCGAGAAGGGCGGACACCGGGGGAAGACCGGCAGCGAAATAGAGAACGGAACCGCCCACCACCACGATGGCCAGAACCGTGACACGCCAACCAATTCCCCAGATCAGGCCGAAGAGCCACGAAAACAAGCGGCCGATCAGCGACCGCCGCTTGGGCGCACGACGAGAGCGCCGCCGAGGCGCCTTGGATTTGCGTGCTTTTGTACTTCGCGCCGGTGTGCGTTTGTCTGCAACCAGCTGCGATCTTCTGCCTTTCGAGCCGCTCATTTGTCCTGAGTCTTTCCCGATCCTGCCTCGCGCATAACATAGGGGTTAAAGAGTCGCTTGTGGAGCGTCAGCGCACTTAGTTGACCAAACAATTCGTTCCCTATCTGCACAATTATTAATCATCGCACGTTTTTTGTGCAAAAATTGTGCAACTCCACCCAGAATCGTGCCTGATTTTGGGTCAGCCTTTCTTGCTCATCCCGCGCTCTCGCGCACTTTGTGACCCCGTGAAGGCCGGGGCGCTGTCGTTCTGTCATCGGTCATGGATCTCAAGGGGACGCACGTGAAACTCATCATCGCAGCGATCAAACCCTTCAAGCTGGAAGAGGTGCGCGAAGCGCTCACGTCTATCGGTGTAAGGGGCATGATGGTCACCGAAATCAAGGGCTTCGGCTCTCAGTCGGGCCACACCGAAATCTATCGCGGCGCGGAATACGCCGTGAACTTCGTACCGAAGGTCAAACTGGAAATCGTCGTTCCGGCGAACATGGCTGACCAGGTCGTCGAGACGATTTCGACCACCGCCAAGACCGACAAGATCGGTGACGGCAAGATTTTCGTGCTGGACGTGGAAAGCGCACTGCGCGTCCGCACCGGTGAACTAAACGACGACGCGATCTGATCGTCGCAGAGGGAAATACGACAATGAAACTGAGAACTCTCACAGCCGCTGCGGCTATGGCGACCGTCCTTCCGTCGCTGGCGCTGGCGCAGGATGCGGCCCCGGGCTTTGACGAAATCGGCCCCTACATCATGACCACGCTGCTGTTCCTTGTGGGCGGCTTCCTCGTGTTCTGGATGGCAGCAGGCTTTGCCATGCTCGAAGCCGGCCTCGTCCGGTCCAAGAACGTCACGATGCAGCTGACGAAGAACATCGCGCTCTTCTCGATTGCATCGATCATGTACTGGCTGGTTGGTTTCAACCTGATGTACCCGGGCGACTTCAATGGCTACTTCGCCTTCAACTTCGTCCCGACATCGCTGGAGCCGGTTGGCCTCGACGCCGCAGATGCGTCGCTGGACTATGCATCGGTCGGTTCGGACTTCTTCTTCCAGCTGATGTTCGTTGCCGCAACGGCTTCGATCGTCTCTGGTGCACTGGCAGAGCGCATCAAGCTTTGGCCGTTCCTGATCTTCGTCGTTGTCCTGACGGGCTTCATGTACCCGATCACAGGTTCCTGGCAGTGGGGCGGCGGCTGGCTGTCTGAGCTGGGCTTCTCCGACTTCGCAGGCTCGACGATCGTGCACTCGGTCGGTGGCTGGGCAGCGCTTGCGGGCGCCATCATCCTCGGACCGCGTCTTGGCAAGTACAAGGACGGCCGCACGAACCCGATGCCGGGCTCCAACCTCGCCCTTGCCACGCTGGGTACGTTCATCCTGTGGCTCGGCTGGTTTGGCTTCAACGGCGGCTCTCAGCTGGCAGCTGGTACCGTGGGTGACGTCACCGACGTGTCGCGCATCTTCGCCAACACCAACATGGCCGCTGCCTCGGGCGCTGTCGCAGCTCTGATCCTGACGCAGATCCTCTACAAGAAGGTCGACCTGACCATGGTTCTCAACGGCGCACTGGCTGGCCTCGTGTCGATCACTGCTGAACCGCTGGCACCGTCGCTCTTTGGTTCGCTTCTGATCGGTGCTGTTGGTGGTGTCATCGTGGTCTTCACGGTTCCGCTTCTCGACAAGCTCAAGATCGACGACGTCGTCGGCGCCATCCCGGTCCACCTCTTTGCAGGTATCTGGGGCACCATCGCCGTTGCCTTCTCGGGTTCCGCCACGCTTGGCGCACAGATCACCGGTATCATCGCTTACGGCGTGTTCACCTTCGTGGTCAGCCTCGTGGTCTGGATCATCCTGAAAGGTGTCATGGGCATCCGCGTCAGCGAAGAGGCCGAGATCCAAGGTCTCGATACCTCCGAGCTGGGCATGGAAGCCTACCCTGATTTCTCGAAAGGCTGATCTCTCCTTCCTGTCAGTCTTTGGTCAACTGCCCGGGCGTTCGCGCCCGGGTTTTTTTATGGAAGAAGGCCTCTTTGTGGTCAGGCGTCCAAGGGGGTCCTGTTGATCAAGTCCAGCGTTGCGTCCGCCAACTCTTGTCCGACATCTTCCTGAAGGAAATGACCTGCCCTTGGCAGGACCAGATGCGGTTGGCCCTTCGCGCCTGGCACTTTGGATTGAAACACCTTTTCAACGCCTGCCATCACACGATCATCCTCTCCGAAGACCGTCAGGAACGGGATCTCCAGCTTCTCAAGGATCCGCCACGCTGCTCGGTTGGCATCCGAAGCGGGATCATCCGGCGTTCCCGGGACAAGCGTCGGGAACTGTCTTGCGCCAGCTTGAAAAGAGGCATCGGGGAAGGGGGCGTTATAGGCGTCTGTCTCATCCGGCGTGATCTTCGTGCTGGTCCCGCCGAAAACGATACGCCCAGCATCGAATTCTGGCACGGATTGGGAGTACTCGAGCCATGAAGAAAAAGCAGGTCCCAGCGGGACGTCGCCCGTCGGCAATGCGGTGTTTGCGACCACCACCCGGGCAAAGCGCTCGGGATATTCGGCCAGAAGCCTTAGACCGATCAAGCCACCCCAGTCCTGACAGACCAACGTGATACGCGTCGCGTCTACGGCGCTCAGCCATGAGGACATCCAATCGACGTGGCGCTGATACGTGTAGTCTTGGCGAGAGGTCGGCTTGTCAGATCGTCCGAAGCCGATGAGGTCTGGTGCCAGCACCCTATGACCCTGCCGCGTAAAGCGGCCAATCATGTGGCGGTACAAGTAGCACCACGTCGGCTCACCATGCATCAAAAGCACTGGCGCTGCATCCGTCGGGCCCTCGTCGAGATAATGCACGCGCAGACGACCACCTTCGGTATCGTCAATGTTCACATAGTTCGGTGCGAAATCGAAGTCGGTGAGGCCTTCAAATCGACTATCCGGGGTGCGCAGGACTTCCATTCTCAGAACCAAAGGTTTTTGCCGCGGCAGGTCACATGACTATCTGCCAAATTCCGAGAATGACCAAGAAAGTCTTCAACGAAGCAAAAAGCCCCGAAAAAATCGGGGCCTTCCGAGGTTGCAGGCGTCGAGCGGCCTAGCTGCAGACAGCAGCGATGGCGGCGGCCAGCTTGGGAACGGTTTCGCTGTTCAGGCCCGCGATGTTCATGCGGCTGTCGCCGACCATGTAGATCCCATGCTCTTCACGCAATTTCTCCACCTCGTCGGGCGAACAGCCAAGGCGCGAGAACATGCCACGATGCTCGGCGATGAAATCGTAGCGGTCGGAGTTGGTGCGCTGGCGCAGTTCATCTGCAAGTTGCTTGCGAAGGGCCAACATGCCCGTCCGCATCGCTTCCAGTTCCTCTTCCCAGTCTGCACGAAGCTCGGGGTCCTCAAGGATCATCGTCACCAAGCGCGCGCCGTGGTCCGGCGGGAAGGAGTAGTTCTGACGGTTCAGGAAGTTCAGCGTCTTCTGCGCAGATCCTTTGCTGTCCCCATCCGGCGTGATCGCGAAGAGAATACCGGCGCGTTCGCGGTAGATGCCGAAATTCTTGGAGCAGCTCGCAGCGATCACCAGTTCAGGAAGGCGGCTGGCCAGAAGGCGCACGCCATAGGCATCTTCTTCAAGTCCGTCGCCAAAGCCTTGGTAGGCGATATCGACAAATGGCACGGCACCCGTGGCTTCCAGGTGGTCGCAGACGACCGTCCACTGATCTTTCGTCAGGTTCGCGCCGGTCGGATTGTGACAGCAGCCGTGCAGCAGGACCATGTCGCCCTTCTTCACACCCTTCGGGTCTTCCATCATGCCATCGAAATCGACGACTGGCGTGTCAGAAGCCAGATAGCGGTATTCCTCCATCGGAACGCCAACGTACTTCACGATGGACGGATGGTTTGGCCATGTCGGCTGGCTGAGCCAGACTGTGGCTTCGGCATCAGCGTATTGCAGAAGCTCCAGCGCTTGGCGCACGGCGCCGGTGCCACCCGGCGTTGCCGCGGCAGCCACGCGCGCGGGGTCGACGCTTTCGGCCAGAATGAGATCGCGCATCGCAGCCGCATAGGCCGGATCGCCCGGCAGGCCGACATAGCTTTTCGTCGTTTGCTCTTCGACCAGACGACGCTCCGCCGTTTTGATGGCACGCATCACCGGCGTGACCCCTTTCGCGTCTTTGTAGACGCCAACGCCCAGATCAATCTTGTCTGTGCGCGGGTCGGCCCGGAAAGCCTCCATCAAGGCCAGAATCTTGTCTGCGGGTTGCGGGGTCAGGTCGGTCAGCATGGTCGGTCCTCAGTCGGGTATGCGCGACATGTCTCGGTCGCGGGTCAGGACGCGCGTGTGATCGCTGCGTCTGACAGGCGTAAACCCGTGTTTCTGGTAGAACGCAAGGGCACGCGGGTGATCCAGCGTGCATGTATTGACGGTAAGCTTGGAAAGGCCCGGTCTTTGCCACGCCGTCAGGATCGCCGTGCGCAGAAGATAAGCGCCAAGGCCCGATCCGACGGCATCCGGCACAAGCCCGAAGTAGGTCAATTCCGTCTCGTCCGCATCGGATTCGTCCAAGAGAAAGAAGCCCTGCGGCCACCCTTGGCCGATCAGGGTGTAGAGCCGCATCGTCTCAGGGTTCAGCCATTCGCCGACAACCTCGTCCGAGCGTTTGGGCATGTCTTCCCAAGCATAGTCCCGGCCAACTGCGTCATAGAGCGACCGAAAGTACCAGACGGGTGGGTCCTCGGCCCTGAGAAGCGAAACGGCCGGGTGTGACGGGGGGGACGGCCAGTCATAGGCCGGTTTTGCGTCCATCTCCAAGAAGGTGACGGTATATGGCACCTCGGTGCCGGCAGGGATGATCGTCATCCGGTTTCAACCTTCAGATCGCCGTACATCCCCCATTCGACCCAGCTGCCATCGTAGAGGCTGTTCGAACTATGACCGATCCGCTCAAGCGCGAGGAAGAGGATGGCGGCTGTCACCCCTGATCCGCACGTCGTGATGGCGGGCTTGGAAAGGTCCACA
>CAZMKY010000616.1:0-6647 GCA_964566835.1 uncultured Rhodobacterales bacterium | reverse complement strand
TCAGGCGTTCCGCGCCATGCTTGGTGCGTGAGAACACCAGCGTCAGGGCATTCAGGTCGCGTGACAGAATGTCCCTGAGTTTTGCGGGCTTGTCGGCCTTTTCGACGAAGATCAGGGATTGCGTGATCTTGTCGGCCGCCTTGCCCGGGGGCGAAACCTGCACGCGCATGGGGTCGGTCAGGTACGCCTGCGAAAGCTCTTCCATCTCTTTCGGCATGGTCGCCGAAAACAGCATGGTCTGGCGGGGCGTGCCCAGTTTCGGTGCGATGCGACGCAGCGCATGGATAAAGCCGATGTCCAGCATCTGATCGGCCTCGTCGAGGACGAGTTTGCGGACGGAACTCAGATCAATCGCACCACGGTCCATCAGGTCGATCAGCCGCCCTGGCGTGGCGACGAGGATGTCGGTGCCGCGAGACAATGTTCCAACCTGACGGTTGATGCTCTGACCGCCAACCACAGTGGAGATCTTGATGCGCGTTCCTTCGGTGAAGCTTTTCAGGTTCGTGCTGATCTGGTTCGCCAATTCGCGTGTGGGTGCAAGGATCAGCGCTTTTGCGGTTTTCGGCGCGGGTTTGCCGGGGTTCGCAATCAGATGGTCCAGAAGCGGAAGCCCGAAGGCCAACGTCTTGCCGGTGCCAGTCTGCGCCAATCCCAGAATATCGTGGCCTTTAAGTGCAAGCGGGATCGCGCGCTGTTGAATTGGGGTGGGCTCTTTCAAGCCCAGCTCTTGGGCAGTGTCGGTCAGTTTGGGCATCAGGCCCAGAGACGTGAAATCGGTCACGTAAGAATCCTTTGTGCGTGCCGGCGCGCCAATCTGGCGGACGTCGGACACGGAAGTTGGCCCGGTCCCATCGGGTCGGGCAGGGCATCGCAAGGCGGGCGACCTCTGACAGGCGGGCGGATCCCGACGCTGCTGGTCGCCACGTTCAGAACCCTGCGTGATGGGGAACCGGGGAAGTCTGTCTGACGCTGGTGGCCAGTTGTGGCCAGGGCAACCTCACGCGGGTGCGCAGCGTCGTCGCAGCGCAAGTGGGGTAGTTTCGTGGCCAAGTCAAGCGAAAGCGCGCGAGGGCGCGGGCAGGCCGGCAATGTGACGCCGACCTGCACACATGGGTATTAGCTGTGGATCGGGCCGTCGCCGCAGGCCAGCGCTGCTTCACGCACCGCCTCGGAATAGGTTGGATGCGCGTGGCATGTCCGCGCCAGATCTTCGGCAGCGGCACCAAATTCCATGGCAACACAGATCTCATGAATCAAGTCACCCGCCATCGGGCCAATGATATGAGCGCCTAGAATGCGGTCCGTGTCCTTGTCGGCAAGGATCTTCACAAACCCATCTGCCGCATGGTTTGCCTTGGCGCGGCCATTGCCCATGAAACTGAACTTGCCGACCTTGTAGGCCCGTCCGGCGTCTTTCAGCGTCTCTTCCGTCTCGCCAACGCTTGAGACTTCAGGGTGCGTGTAGATGACGCCCGGGATCACGCCATAGTTCACATGGCCGTGCTGTCCGGCAATCGTCTCTGCCGCGGCCATGCCCTCATCCTCGGCCTTGTGCGCCAGCATGGGGCCGGCGATGCAGTCGCCAATGGCATAGATGCCCGCAACATTGGTTTGCCAGCTTGCATTCGTCTTGATCTGACCGCGATCCGTCATCTCGACGCCCAACGCTTCGAGGCCGAGGCCATCCGTGTAGGGGCGGCGTCCGGTCGCAACCAGAACGATGTCCGCTTCCGCCGTCTTCGCGGCGCCGTCCTTTTTCATCTCGTAGTGGACGACGGCGCCGGTCTCTGAGGTCTCAACAGATTGCACTGCCGCGCCCATGACGAAATTCAAACCTTGGCGCTTCATGAGGCGCTGGAAGGTCTTTTGGACCTCGCCGTCCATTCCGGGCGTCACAACATCAAGGTATTCAATGACGGTGACATCGGCGCCCAGCCGGTTGTAGACACTGCCGAGTTCCAAACCGATCACGCCTGCGCCGATCACGACCATCTTGGACGGGATCTCGTCCAGTTCGAGTGCCCCGGTCGACGACACCACGCGGTCCTCGTCAATGGTCACACCACGCAGACCCGCCACATCAGACCCGGTGGCGATGATGATGTTCTTGGCTTCGTGAACTTCGTCGCCGACCTTCACCTTGCCAGCCTCGGGGATCGAACCCCAGCCTTTCAGCCAATCGACCTTGTTCTTCTTGAAGAGAAACTCGATGCCCTTGGTGTTCGCCTCGATTGTCTCGGTCTTGTAGGCCAGCATCTTGGACCAATCGATCTTCGGCGCTTCGATGCCGATGCCCATCTTGTCGAAATTGGCCTCGGCCTCGTGCAGCATCTCGGTCGCATGCAAAAGCGCCTTGGACGGTATGCACCCCACATTCAAACAGGTGCCACCCAAGGTCTCGCGTCCCTCGACGCAGGCCGTCTTCAGTCCAAGCTGGGCACACCGGATTGCGGCGACATAGCCGCCCGGTCCGCTTCCGATGACGATCACATCATAACTGGCCATCTAAACTCTCCACCATTCGGTCTTTTAGGGGCAGATATGCCCGGTTCTGGTCTTTTTGAACACGCATGTCTGGTCATGTGGGCATGCGTGCCTTGCAAGTCTCAAATCACGTTCGGCTGCACTTAAGCGGGGCCACGAAGACGCGATCTTCAAAGCGCGCGCCCTGCTTTGCGATGGCGTCCTTCAAGACATTGTCCGGTGCGTCGACCCATACGCAGCCGGGCTCAAGCCGGATGGCGCGGCGGGCAATGGCTTTTCGGTCGTCAAAGCTGCGCGGTGCATCGGGATCAAAGAGAAAGATATGCATGCGGGCGTTGTCGCCGTAAGGCTCTGTCGAAGCCACGTGGCGCACGCTCGTCACAATCTCGGCAACGGGCGCACCGCAAGCCGAAAGCGCCAAGGCACTGAGCCAAACAAACTTCCGCATCATGTCTCTCGCGTCCGGTTCAGCCAGAACGCAAGCGCCGGCATCAGGATCAACTCCGCTCCGAAAGACGGCCAGACGGCACCCGGCAGCATACCCGTCAGGCGGAAAATACCGCCAACCGTGACAAACGCACTGAGGAGCATCAGGAAACCATAAGCCTGCGGACCCCGCATCGCACCCCAGACAAAGCTGAGACCGACGCAGGTGAAGACCCCGCCCATGAAGCGGACGTGGCTGTCCTGAATGGCATACGCGGCCGGGTCGGAGGAGGCGACGAAAGAGGGATCGACCTGAAGACCAAGCGATGCAATCCCGCCGGCACCGACATTCACACCGAAGGCTGTGAAAACGACGCCCAGAAGGGCCAGTAGAACGCGCAGGATCATCTTCAGTATCTCTCTTCCTGTGGCATCAGGAACAAGGCGGCAATGGTTACGCCGCACACCAGAAGGAACCCGAGCGGCACATCGAAGACGTGGCGCCAATGTGCCACGAAGAACGCCAGAACCGCAAAGACTAAGGCAACGGCGGCAAGTCGGCCGCGACGTGTTGCAGCTGCGCCTGTCGCGACGACAAACCCCAGCATTGGCAACCAGGCCAACCACTCGATCCCCAAAAACCCGGTCGTCAGATCGCTCGTGAATACCAGCGATTGGCGCGAGAACAGGGCAGAATAGGCGGCCATCAGTGCAGCGAGGGCCGCAGCCGAGGCGTAGCGAAGATAGCCGCCCATCGTCACATCCTCCGGTGGATCAGAGGTCCATCAAAAGCCGGCGCGGATCTTCCAGCGCTTCTTTGACGCGCACGAGGAAGGTCACGGCGCCTTTGCCGTCGACGATCCGGTGATCGTAGCTCAGCGCCAGATACATCATTGGGCGGATCACGATTTCACCATTCACGACCATGGGGCGTTCCTGAATCTTGTGCATGCCAAGGATGCCGGACTGCGGCGGGTTCAGGATAGGCGACGACATAAGCGATCCGTAGACACCCCCCTTCGAGATGGTGAAGGTGCCGCCTTGCATGTCCGCCATCGAAAGCTTCCCGTCGCGGGCCTTGATGCCCATCTCGGCGATGGTTTTTTCGATCGTAGCAAAGCTCATTTGATCAGCGTCGCGCACAACCGGCACGACAAGGCCTGTTGGCGTGCCGACAGCGATGCCCATGTGGACAAAGCGCTTGTAAACGACGTCAGTGCCGTCGATCTCGGCATTGACTTCGGGCACTTCCTGCAACGCGTGGACACAAGCCTTGGTGAAGAAGGACATGAAGCCAAGCTTCACGCCGTGTTTCTTCTCGAACAGGTCCTTGTATTCCTTGCGCAGCCCCATGACGGCGCTCATGTCGACCTCATTATAGGTCGTCAGCATGGCCGCCGTATTCTGTGCGTCCTTCAGGCGACGCGCGATGGTCTGGCGCAGGCGGGTCATCTTCACCCGTTCTTCACGGTCCGCATCGCTGGCGGACACCGGTGCGCGTGGTGCCGCCGTTGGCGCCGGCGCGGCCGCCTTGGGTTCAGAGAGCGCCTTCAACACGTCTTCCTTCATGACCCGGCCATCACGGCCCGAACCGGTGACCTGATCGGAGGACAGGTTGTTCTCAGCCATCATCTTCTTGGCCGAAGGAGCATCTTCGACATCGGCCTTCGCTGCTGGCGCAGGGGCGGGGGCAGGCTCTGCGGCTGCGGCAGGCGCATCGGCCTTGGGCGCTGCGGCGGCAGCACCACTACCTGACATCTCGGCCAGCTTGCCGCCCGCTTCCACGGTCGAGCCTTCCGGCGCGAGGATCTTGCTCAGAACGCCAGAGGCCGGGGCAGGAACTTCGACAGAAACCTTGTCGGTTTCCAGCTCGCACAGCATTTCGTCCGCTTCGACGCTGTCACCTTCGGCTTTGAACCATGTGGCAACCGTCGCTTCCGCAACGCTTTCCCCCAACGTCGGGACCATGACGTCAATTGCATCGCCACCAGCCGCATCGTTCGCAGGTGCTGCCGCCGGAGCAGGCTCCGGCTCGGCTGGGCTTTCCTCTTCGACCTTTTCAACCGCACGCTCTTCAACGCCGGTCGAGGACCCGGCATGTCCGGCTTCGGCCAGAACCGCCAAAAGCGCATCGACGCCGACCGTTGCGCCTTCCTCGGCGACGATCTGGTCCAGCTTGCCTGCGGCAGGGGCGGGCACTTCGACCGTGACCTTGTCGGTCTCCAATTCGCACAGCATTTCATCCACGGCGACATCGTCGCCCGGCTTCTTGAACCACGTGGCCACCGTGGCTTCGGTGACGCTTTCGCCCAAAGTCGGGACGCGCACTTCAATCGACATGTCTTTACCCTTCCATCGTCAGCGCATCATTGACGAGCGCAGCTTGCTGATGCTTGTGAGCCGACGCCAAACCTGTTGCAGGCGACGCCGCGGCCGCGCGACCGGCATAAATCGGACGCGTGGTCTTGGCGCCGATCCGTGTCAGCACCCACTCGATATTCGGTTCCATGAAGAACCAGCCACCTTGGTTCTTCGGCTCTTCCTGGCACCAAACGTAGTCGGCGTTCGGGAAGCGCTTGAGTTCCTTGACCAACGACTGCGCCGGGAACGGATAGAATTGTTCCACTCGAAGCAGATAGATGTCGTTGATGCCCCGCGCGTCACGTTCTTCCAGCAGGTCGTAGTAGACCTTGCCCGAGCACATGACGACGCGCTTAATCTTCTCGTCCTTCTTCAGCTTGGTGTCCGAATGCCCTTTCTCGGCATCGTCCCAAAGCACGCGGTGGAAGCTGGATCCGGTCGTGAAATCATCGACATCACTGATGGCCATCTTGTGCCGCAGAAGCGACTTCGGCGTCATCAGAACCAGCGGCTTGCGGTAGTCGCGGTGGATCTGGCGGCGCAGGATGTGGAAATAGTTGGCAGGCGTCGTGCAGTTGGCGACGATCCAGTTGTCCTCGGCACACATCTGCAAGAACCGCTCCAGTCGTGCGGACGAGTGCTCGGGGCCCTGACCTTCGAACCCATGTGGCAGAAGCATCACGAGGCCCGACATCCGAAGCCACTTCCGTTCGCCGGACGAGATGAACTGGTCGAACATGATCTGGGCGCCATTGGCGAAGTCGCCAAACTGCGCCTCCCATAGCGTCAGTGCGTTCGGTTCAGCCAGAGAGTAGCCATATTCGAAACCAAGAACCGCGTATTCCGACAGCATGGAGTCGATGACTTCGTACTGTGCCTGGCCTTCGCGAATGTTGTTCAGAGGATAGTACCGATCCTCGGTCTCTTGGTTGATGAAGGCCGAATGGCGCTGCGAGAAGGTGCCCCGCGTGCTGTCCTGTCCTGCAAGACGGACGGGGTAACCTTCCGTCAGCAACGACCCAAAGGCCAAGGCCTCGCCCGTGGCCCAGTCGAACCCTTGCCCGCTCTCGAACATGGCCCGTTTGGAATCCAACAGACGGCCCACGGTTTTGTGGATCGGATAGCCATCCGGCACATGTGTCAGCGATGCGCCGATTTCGGCAAACGTCTCGGGTTTGATCGCCGTCTCGCCGCGCTGGTACTGGTCGCCCAGCTTGTCGAGATGGCTCCAGCGGCCATCCAGCCAGTCCGCCTTGTTGGGCTTATAGTCTTTGCCGGCCTCGAATTCTTCATTCAGATAGGACTGGAAGCTGGCCTTCATGTCCTCGATTTCGCCTTCGGGGATCAGACCATCCTTGACCAGACGTTCCGTA
>CAZMKY010000615.1:0-3130 GCA_964566835.1 uncultured Rhodobacterales bacterium | reverse complement strand
GCTTGCGTCTGAGATCACGTCACTGGGTCAGGCGCTGGGTCTGTCACAGCAACGTACAGCCGACCTCGAAGACGATCTGTCCAGTCTCCAGAACGAAAGCGACCGCCAGTCTGCCTTGATTGCGAACCTCTCGGCGCAGATCAACACGCAAGCGCAAGCGCTGTCCGAACGCGACGCCGCCATCGCCAGTTTCGAAGATCGCGTTGCGACGCTTCTGGCCGAAAGAGACGCCGCGCGCGATGAAGGCGCCCAGCTTACCGCGACCGTCGAAGAACTGGAGGTTGCGCGCGAAACACTGCTCAGCGAACAGGAAGCCTTGCAACTTGCCTTGGCGCAGGCACGGGATGAGATCGACGTTGAAGCCGAAGCCGCACGTCTTGCCGCGGCGCGTGCCGATGCACTGCAGGCGCTGACCGAGGACCTCCAATCCGAAGCCGAGACACGTGAAGCCTCGCTCGCGCAAGCCTTGGCCAATTTGCAGTCCGCCGAAGCCGCGCGGGATGCGGCAACGGCGGACGCGGCTCAACTGGCCGCGCAGGTGTCTGAAGAGGAAGCGGCGCGCTTGGCAGAAGAAGCGGCCGCCGCAGCACTGCGTGAACGGCTGGCCGATGCCGAAGGCGCGTTGAGCGAAGAAGAGGCCGCACGTCTTGCGGAAGCGGCAGCCGCGGAGGCTTTGAGAGAGCGTTTGGAGAATGCTGATGCCGAACTGACAGCCATGTCGCTGGCGCTTGAGGAGCAGCGTCAGCAAGCCGAAGACACGCTCACCCTGCTGGCCGCTGCCGAGGCCGTCGAAGAAAGCCTGAACGCACGCCTGTCAGAAGCCCTGATTGCACTCGACAGCGCCGAGGGCGCGGAAGCTGCCGCGGAAGAAATGGAGACCCGGCTGGCCCTCGCCGAGTTGGAGCGTGACAGCGCCGAAGCGGAGCTGGCAGAGGTCCGCACATCGCTGTCCGCGGCCGAGGCGCGCCTTGCCGAACTTGGCGAAACGTCCGAGGCGCGGGATGCGCGCTTGGCGGCTTTAGTGGCCGAAAGGGATGCGCTGCAGGTGCAGGTTGCGGAGTTGGAAGCCGCGAACGTCGATGCGTTGACGCTTCGAGAGCAACTGGCCGCCGCCATCGCTGCCCGCGTGACCGCTGAAGAAAGTGCTGTGACAGAGCAATCCGAGAGGGAGAGACAGGCCGCGCTGTTGGCAACCGCGCAGACGGCCTTGGCGGCCGAAGAGGCGCTGTCTGCTGAAAGTCAGAGGCAAGTCGCGGCCCTCAATCAGCAGGTTGCAACGCTGCGCGCCGAGATCGGATCGCTTCAGGCATTGCTCGATGATGCCGTGCAACGCGATACCGACGCCCAAGTCGAAATTCAGGCGCTTGGTAGCCAGTTAAACACTGCACTGGCCCAAGTCGCGTCCGAGCAGCGCCGCAGAGCCGAGCTTGAGGCCGCCGAGGCCGATAGGCTCCGTGAAGAGGCCGAGCGTTTGAAGGAAGAGGCGAAGGAGCTCGCTGACTTCCGCTCTGACTTCTTCGGAGAGCTTCGTCGGGTCTTGGGTGACCGTGACGGGGTCCGCGTCGTGGGCGACCGCTTCGTCTTCTCATCCGAAGTCCTGTTTGAAAGTGCCTCGGCACAGCTGGCCGATGAAGGCCAAGCACAGATCGCAGGTGTCGTCAGCATCTTGGCGGATGTTTCAGGGCAGATCCCGTCTGACATCGATTGGATCATCCGTGTCGACGGTCACACGGACAATATCCCGCTGTCAGGCAGCGGCGAATTTGCCGACAACTGGGAACTGAGCCAGGGCCGTGCCTTGTCCGTTGTAAAGTACATGACCGAAGAACTGGGCTTCCCGCCGGAACGCTTGGCGGCCACCGGCTTTGGCGAATACCGTCCGGTGAATACGGAAGACACATCAGAAGCACGTGCCCAGAACCGCCGGATCGAACTGAAGCTGACCGAGCGCTAAGGCGGCTAGGCGCCGGGGCTCTGCCCCGGACCCCGGGATATTGCCGGACCGATGAATTGCCGCGCGCAAAGAAAAGCCCCGCCGAAGCGGGGCTTTTGATCTTGGTGAACCTGTTGGCTCAGTCGGCCGTCAGAAGCGGCGGCTTCTTTGATCCGATGGCGCGTGTCTCAGGCTCGATCTTCAAATCAAGCGCGCCACCCTTGACGCCAACCTTGACCAGACCGCCTTTCAGAAGCTTGCCAAACAGCAGCTCTTCGGCGAGCGGCTTCTTGATGTACTCCTGAATGACGCGGCCCAAGGGACGGGCGCCCATCTTGTCGTCGTAGCCTTTGTCAGCCAGCCATTCTGCAGCAGGCTTGGTCAGTTCGATGTGGACGTTGCGGTCCATAAGCTGGGCTTCCAGCTGGAGGACGAACTTTTCGACCACCTGCAGGATGACGTCTTTCGGCAACGGCGCGAAGCTGATGACGGCGTCCAGGCGGTTACGGAACTCCGGCGTGAACGTGCGTTCGATCGCTTCCGTATCCTCGCCTTCGCGACGATCCCGGCCAAAGCCGATGGCCGCACGTGCCATGTCGGACGCGCCAGCATTTGACGTCATGATCAGGATCACGTTCCGGAAATCGACGGCCCGGCCGTTGTGGTCGGTCAGTTTGCCGTGATCCATCACCTGCAAGAGGATGTTGAACACATCCGGATGCGCCTTCTCGATTTCGTCCAGCAACAACACACAGTGAGGGTGCTGGTCGACGCCGTCGGTCAGCATGCCACCCTGATCAAATCCGACGTAGCCCGGAGGCGCACCAATCAGACGGCTGACCGCGTGCTTCTCCATGTATTCCGACATGTCAAAGCGGAGGAGTTCCACCCCAAGCGTGTCAGCCAATTGACGCGCCACCTCGGTCTTGCCGACACCGGTTGGGCCGGCGAAGAGGTAGTTGCCGATCGGCTTTTCAGGTTCTCGCAGGCCAGCACGCGCCAGCTTGATCGCGGACGACAGCGCTTCGATGGCATTGTCCTGACCGAAGACCACGCGCTTCAGCGTGCTTTCCAGATCTTTCAGGACCTCGGCATCGTCCTTGCTGACGTTCTTTGGCGGAATCCGCGCGATCTTGGCCACGACGGCCTCGATCTCTTTCGCGCCAATGGTCTTGCGACGCTTCGATTCCGCGACCA
>CAZMKY010000614.1:0-17906 GCA_964566835.1 uncultured Rhodobacterales bacterium | reverse complement strand
CGAAGAGGCAGGCATCAAGTCCGCCGCCTACAAGATTTCGGGTCCGAATGCTTATGGCTGGCTCAAGTCGGAATCGGGCGTGCATCGCCTCGTGCGGATCAGCCCCTACGACAGCGCTGCGCGGCGCCATACGTCTTTCTCGTCCGTCTGGGTTTATCCTGTCGTGGATGACAACATCGAAATCGAGGTGAATCCGGCCGATATCCGGGTTGATACCTACCGGTCATCCGGGGCGGGTGGTCAGCACGTGAACACCACGGACTCTGCGGTTCGGATCACTCACATGCCGACCGGCATAGTCGTCACAAGCTCTGAAAAGTCGCAGCACCAGAACCGTGACATCGCCATGAAGGCGCTGAAGTCCCGACTTTACCAGATGGAGTTGGAGCGGCGGACGGCTGGCATTCAGGAAGCGCATGACGCCAAGGGCGATGCGGGCTGGGGCAACCAGATCCGGTCCTATGTCCTGCAGCCTTATCAAATGGTGAAGGACCTGCGCACCGGGCACGAGACGTCGGATACGTCAGGCGTTCTGGACGGCGATCTCGATGCCTTCATGGCAGCCACTCTGGCGCAGGGCGTCAGCGGCATGAAGCGCGACGAAGCGCAGGCCGACTAGACGTCAAGAACCAGCCCGATTGCCCCCTTGATACAAATCAAGGGCGCAGGTGTGCTTTTCGGTCAAGCTGATCCGTGGGAGGATTTGGCATGACGACAGAAAACAGTGCTCCTTCGGCTTTGCCCCGCATTGGACGTCTTTCAGGACGCGACATCATTGGTGCGTTGAAGGCCGGGGTTCACGACTTCCGCCGCGCACCCCTTTGGGGCCTCGCCTTCGCGCTTCCTTATGTGGCGATCGGTCTTGTTCTTTTGGCGCTTGATGCAGGAACGTTCCTTTGGACCCTGGCCTTGGCGCTTGGCTTTCCGCTGGTTGCACCCTTTGCAGCCGTGGGGCTTTACGAAGTGTCACGACGATTGGAGGTAAACGCGCCTCTGGATGCTGTTGGTATTCTGAGCGTGGTCGCGAAAGAGCGGCACAGGCAAATGCCGTGGGTTGGATTGGTCCTGATGTTGGTCTTTCTGTTCTGGAGTTTCTTTGCCCACATGAGCGTTGCGCTGTTTCTGGGGCCATCCGTTCTGCTCGACATGTCCACGACCGGTGCGCTTTTGAGTTCGACGCGCGGCCTCTTGATGATGGGGTTTCAGGTCGTCGTAGGTGGTTTGGTCGCGTTTCTGACGTTCGGGCTGACGGTCGTTTCCTTGCCGCTCTTGTTGGAACGCGAAGTCGATGTCGTGACGGCGATGCGTTTGTCGCTGAAAACCGTTTCAGCCAACAAGGCGTTCATGGCGCTTTGGGCCGTCATCGTCGCCGTCGGTCTGGCCCTGGCCATGGCGCCTGCTTTTGTCGGCCTGTTTCTGGTCCTGCCCGTTCTCGGCCATGCGACGTGGCATCTTTACCGCCGGGCCCTGTCGGACGAAGCACAGCCCTGAAAAGCAGAAAGACCCGCCAGATGGCGGGCCTTTCAACTGGGTGGGGGTAATTTTTTACTTAGCCAGCTTTTGCTGCAGCCGCAGGGGCCGACTTGTTGCCGGACAGCGGATCTTCCTGACGCTGAACCGAACCTTCGAAGTGGGCGCCAGATTCGATTGCGATCGTCTTGTGGATGATGTCGCCTTCGACGCGGGCCGAAGAGGTCAGACGGACTTTCAAGCCACGCACCTTGCCAACAACGCGGCCGTTCACAACGACGTCGTCTGCAATGCATTCACCTTTGACGGTGGCGCCTTCGCCAACGGTCAGAAGATGCGCGCGAATGTCACCCTCAACGGTGCCTTCGATATTGATGTCGCCCGTCGTCTTGATGTTGCCGACGATCGTAAGGTCCGCGGACAGCACCGATGCCGGGGGTTTGGCTTTCGGGGCACTGGACGAGGAAAACTCGCCGCCTGCGGGCTTGGGTTGCTGGTTCATGCTCGCTCCCTTGGGTTCTTCTGCGTCCGGGGTTTTTTGTCCGGGCTCATTGATTTTGCTCTTAGAAAACATCTCTCGCTGCCTTGATATAGGTCATCGGGTCCACGGGCTTGCTGCCGACGCGCACTTCATAGTGGAGATGCGTGCCAGTCGACCGGCCGGTGTTTCCCATATCACCGATCCGCTCGCCGCGCGAGACCCTTTGCCCCGGCTTGACGCGAATTTTCGAAAGATGGGCGTAGCGGGTCTCGTATCCGAAGTCGTGGCGGATCGTGACGATCAGGCCATAGCCCGACATCCGCTGCGCTTTCTCAACGACACCATCGGCGGTGGCATAGATGGGCATGCCGTGCGCGCCCGCGAAGTCAGAGCCGTTGTGCGGGCGGCCCCAACGCATTCCAAAGCCGGAGGTAAAGCGGTACGCGCCCTTGACCGGCATCGAGAACGGGATCTTTTCTGCCGCGATGCGCCGCAGGTTCAACTGGTCCAAGACACCGAGCACCTCGTTGGCACGAAGGGCGAGAGGGTCTTCGCCATGCTCATGGCCAACATGCGGGTCATTTGACGCCGAGAAGCTGATCGGGGTCAGCGGGCCGCCCTGACCGGAATAGGTGCGGCGCACCTGTTCCAGAATGCGATCTGTCGGCAAGTTGACACTGCGAAACATCTCGTCCAGGGGGGCCATCGACGTGGCGACGGCGTCTTCGATCTGGGTGAAGATGCGTTCCTGACGCTCGTGCTCCAACCGGTCATCCATGACCATTTCGTTGAACAGCATTTCGCGTTCGGCGCTGGCGATTTCGATCTCGTCGCGCTCTTCGGCAACATCGGACAAGGCGTCCGCCATGAAGTCGATCGTCGCCTTCATTTCATCCATGGCACCAAGGTCTGGACGCGTGGCTTCGGTCGCGGTCAGTTCGGCCAGAACGGTTGCGGCTTCTTCGCGGGCCGTGTCGCGTTCGCGCATGGTATCGCGAAGTGTCGTCTGGATGACATCGATCCCGATTTCCAGTTCACGTCGGCGTTCTTCGGATGCCAGAAGGCGGGACTGCATGGCCGAAACTTCGGAAAGCGCGACGGCAAAACGTTCCTGTGCGGCTGCGGCTTCGGCGGCGCGGGCATCCCGTGCGGCGGCGAGGCTATTCAAACGTTCTTCGTAAAGGCTTTGTTCGCGAAGGGCCTGTGCCCGCTCGCTTCCTGCACCCAGGGTGTCGAGAACGAGAATGGCGGAAGCCACCGTCGACCAGCCGATCAGAAGCGCAGAGCCTGCAATCGCAACAAGCTGCGTCTCTGGCGTCAACCGAATGAAGCGGGTGTCCGTCTCAGAGCGCAGGAACAGCCTTTGCTCGGGCAAAGTGCGTTCCAGAATCGAGTGAAAGCGTCGGCCAAACTTGCTGAGCACGTGGCGTTGTCCCGTATTGTCTCATCCCCCCGATGCACGAGCAGCTCGCGCATCCATCATGTGTTGTTATCCACAAGCGATTGGGCAGGCAACTCCAGAGCCTTATGGATTCCAATTTTTGCAGGTTTTCCGCCGATTTGGGCAGGATTCTGCCGAGGTCAAAGCCGTCAGACGGCGCCGGTTTCAGTCAACGGCCAGTAGAAGTCCGGTGGCAATCCGGCCTCGGCGCGCTTCTCCTCGTTGAAGGGCGGTTTCAATGCGCCATGGAAATAGGTCCGAACAAGGCGGTGGAATTCCGGCTTTGGATCAAGCCCATCGCGCCCGCAGAGAAAGTGAAACCATTTCGACCCATAGGCGACATGGCCGACTTCTTCCGCATAGATCGTTTCGAGCGCGGCAACGGCATCGTCGAGTTTCGCACGCCGGAAAATCTCGATCATGCCGGGCGTCACATCCAGTCCGCGCGCTTCGAGGACCATCGGCACAACGGCCAGTCGTCCCATCATGTCGTCGATCGTGTCTTCTGCGGCGCGCCACATGCCTGCATGCGCGGGCAACGCACCATAGTAAGACCCGAGGTTCTCCAAGCAGTCGCACATCAGATTGAAATGCTTGGATTCTTCGTCGGCCGCTTTGACCCAGTCATCGTAGTAGCCCGGCGGCATATCGACATGCGCAAAGCGCGCGATCACGTCCCAGTGCAGATCGACGGCGTTCAGCTCAATATGGGCGACGGCGTGCAGCAAGGCGATCTGTCCGGCTGGCGAGCCCGGTTTGCGCTTGGGCACTTCGCGTGGGTCCAGAAGCTCTGGCTTTTCCGGGCGGGCAGGGCGAAGGGGCGGACTGGCGTGGCCAACCGCAGGCATGTCGCCCGCCGCACGCGCCGCGAACCACTGCGCGGCATAGTCCCGCGACAACGCGGTCTTCGCGCGTCCGTCTGCGGTGGTCAGAACGTCCACCGCCATTTCGGCCAAAGGCTTCATCGTGCTGCCTGCCTTGTCTTTTCGCGGTTAAAGCGCCTGAGCCGCTTCCAGCACGGCATCGACATGGCCAGGTACTTTGACCTTGCGCCATTCCTTGACGACCTGGCCGGACCCATCGACCAGAAACGTTGCCCGTTCAATCCCGAAATACTTCTTGCCGTACATGCTTTTTTCCACCCAGACGCCGTAGCGCTCGCAGACATCGCTTTCTTCGTCAGAGGCAAGAATGACGTCCAGCTCGTGCTTGTCGCGAAACTTGTCGTGTTTCTTCACGCTGTCTTTGGAGATGCCAATGATGACCGTGTTGGCGGCGGCGAAAGCGTCCTTGGCTTCGGTAAATCCGATCGCTTCTTTCGTGCACCCGGACGTGTCGTCGCGCGGATAGAAATAGACAACGACCGCTTTCGGTTTCAGGGCCGACAAGGTGACAGTATCGCCCCCGTCGCGGGGCAATGTGAAATCCGGGGCTGCTTGACCTTCTAGGGACACGGGGTGGCTTCTCCTCTGGCGTGATGTTCATCCTAGTCTTAGTGTCATCTGCACGGGATTAAAGGCAGTGCGGCCACCATTGAGGTGAGAAAAACGTGTCGGACGAGCAGACGACAGCGCCAGTTCGCAAACGGCGGCCCGTTTGGGGCGCGCTGAAGCTGGTTGTCGGGCTGTTCTTCAGCCTGACCGTGACCGCATTGATCGGGCTTTATCTGGGGCTTTGGTTGGGCGGGCAGGCGCTTTTGCTGCCCGAGGGCGCCACGGCCGAGGTTGAACGGCGCCTGAATGCCGAGATGCGCAAGGGCGCGCTGGAGATCGGCGATATTGCCGTCGCCGTGGGCGACGATCAGCGGCCGAAGCTGGTGTTTCTGAACGTGGGTGTCCGTGACGCGTCTGGCGGCGCGGCCGTGGCCGTGCAACGTGTCACGGCAGAGCTGGCCGTATCTGCACTTCTGCGCGGGCGACCGGGGCTTGCCAACCTTGCACTTGAAGGGGCGCAGATGACCGTGCGGCGCGACGCGCGCGGCGCGTTCTCCGTCGATTTCGGGGCGGGCGCTGGCGATCAGGCACGGTCCTTGGCCGAAATGCTGGAAACGCTTGATGCGTCGCTCGGCCGTCCCGAACTGGCCGAGATACGGACATTAAACGTCAACGGCTTGACGCTGGTGCTGGAGGACGCGCGGTCCGGGCGGATCTGGCAGGCGGCCAATGCGCGCCTGCTTGTCCGAAAGTCTGACGAAGACCTGTCCATGACGCTGGCCTCGGACGTGTTCAACGGAACGGACATTCTGGGAGAGGTGCAACTGTCGGCAACCTTCGATCGGGGCACGCGAAATACAGCACTTCAGGCACGCATCCGCGATGTTGCTGCCGCTGATCTGGCGTTGCAGTCGCCGGCCTTGTCGTGGTTGAGCGTGATCGACGCGCCGCTTTCAGGCGCGGTCAGGACGACGTTTGACGGTGAAGGCGCTCTGACGGCGTTGGCTGGCACGCTGGATCTGTCGAACGGCGCCTTGCAGCCGACGCCCGCGTCTACGCCGGTGCCGTTTCAGTCGGCGGAGGTCTACTTCGATGTCGATCCGGACGCCCAGCGCATCCGGTTTTCGAACCTTTCGGTGATCAGCGAAACGCTGACCCTGCGCGCGACGGGTTCGACAGATCTGACCGAGTTCAATGGCCCGTGGCCCGGTGCCTTCGTCAGCCAGCTTCAGATCACGGAAGCGACTTACGCCGCCGATGGCATGTTTGAAAATCCGGTTTCACTGGTGCGAGGCCAAGCGGATTTCAGGCTAAGGCTCGATCCGTTCGAGGTTGATGTTGGCCAAGTCTGGGTTGAAACCGAGACAGCGGAAGCGGTGGCGAACGCCAAGGTCACCGCAAACGATGCAGGTTGGCAGGTTAGCCTTGATGCCAAGTCGGATGCGGTCACGGCAAAAGAGGTTGTTGCGTCCTGGCCTGTCTTCATTGCGCCGCGCACGCGGGCTTGGTTGTCAGAAAACGTTCTGGACGGAACGCTGAGGAATGTCTCTACAGCGCTGCGCTTCACTGCAGGGACGCGGCCGGACCTTGGCCTGTCGTTCGACTATGACGATGTGGATTTGCGGTTTCTGCGACAGATCCCGCCTGTCACCCACGCCAAGGGGACAGCCAATCTGATCGACAATCGCTTCACCATTCGTGTCGCAGAAGGTGCGATCGAGGGGCTGGACGGCAACGGAACGATGCGGGCTGATGGCACGGTCTTCTCAATCCTCGACACAAAACAGAAGCCAGCCGTTGGCGAATTGCTGTTGGAGACAAGTGGCCCGTTGCAAACGGCGCTGGAGCTTCTGGATCTGCCACCGTTCCGCGTTTTTGAACGGGTCGGTCGTTCCCCGTCGCTTGGCACCGGGACGGCCCGCGCACGGGCAGACGTCCGGGTTCCGCTTCGACGTGGCAATCAGCGCGAAGACATAGATTATACCGTCACGGCGCGGGCTTTCGACGTCGTATCGGACGTGCTTGTGCCCGGTCGTCGGCTGACGTCATCCGCCCTGGATATCGCCGTGACGCCCGATCTCGTTGAGATCTCGGGACCGGCCGCGCTGGACGGTGTGCCGGTGACGGCCAAGTGGTCGCAACCGATTGGACCGGGCGCGCCACGGGGAGAGGTCACAGGTCAGGCGCGCGTTTCGCCGGATGTGCTGCGCCGCCTTGGGATCGAACTTCCGGATGCCTTGTTCAGCGGCACGACCACGGCAGACTGGACGCTTCGCTTCCCGGAAGGCGAGGTGCCGGAGCTGACGGTCACGTCTGATCTGAGAGGGGTCAGTCTTTCGATTGACGCGGTTGGGTGGCGCAAGGCCGCCAATGCCCCAGGAGGGCTGGACCTGATCGTCGGCCTTGGCGAACAACCTGATGTTCGGACACTGGCGGTGTCGGCCCAAGGTCTTGCTGCGGAAGGGCGGTTGGAGTTTGATGACAAAGGCGCCTTCGCGGCTGCCGATTTTGAGCGAGTCCGGTTGGAAGACTATCTGGATGCGCGCGTCCGGATCACACCGGGCCGGTCTGCCGGAAACCCCAACGTGGAAGTCACGGGCGGGTCCTTTGATTTGAGGCGTGCCGATTTCGGCGGCGGAAGCGGCGGCAATGGCGGATCGGGCATCACCTTTGATCTGAATGAAGTTGCGATTTCAGATGGCATCGTTCTGCGCCCGCTTCGGGGGCGTTTGACGACGGGGGGCGGGCTGAGCGGTTCGTTCGAAGGATCGCTCAACGGAGCCAGCCCGGTGCGCGGCGATCTGGTGCCGTTCCGCGGTCGGACCGCCATTCGGCTTAGATCCGACAACGCAGGGCAAACGGTGCGGGCATCTGGCTTGATGGACAACACCTATGGCGGGCAGTTGACCATGACACTCACCCCGCGCGCCGATGTGGGATATGACGGCGCTTTTCGCATTGATGACATCACGCTTCGGCAAGCGCCGGTGATGGCGGAGCTGTTGAACGCCATCTCAGTCGTCGGGCTGTTCGACCAACTGGATGGTCCGGGCATCAATTTCGATGTTGTCGACGGACGCTTTGTCCTGACCCCGGATCGCCTGACCCTGAGCCAAGCCGCGGCAACCGGGCCTTCCATGGGCGTTTCGCTGGATGGTGTCTATGATCTTGGGTCGCGGCAGCTTGATATGCAGGGGGTCATTTCGCCGGTTTATTTCCTGAACGCGATTGGTCAGATCTTCACCCGGCGTGGCGAGGGATTGTTCGGCTTTTCCTTCCGCGTCACCGGTGCGGCGGCTCAGCCGCAGGTGTCCGTCAATCCTTTGTCGATTTTAACGCCCGGAATGTTCAGAGAGATCTTTCGCCGCCCCCCGCCGACGGAGTAGAGGGTCGGCCATGAAACTGAGTGATTTTGATTTCGACCTGCCCGAGGAGCTGATCGCGACACGCCCGGCGCGCCCGCGGTCGTCCGCCCGGATGATGGTCGTGACCCCTGATACGATCCACGATGCCAAGGCGATCGACTTGCCGAACTTCCTGCGTCCCGGGGATCGCCTTGTGCTGAATGACACCAAGGTCATCCCGGCGCGGCTGTCCGGGCTGCGGCACCGCGACAGTGCAGAGGGGCCAAAGGCTGCCAAGATTGAAGTGACCTTGTTGGAGCCGGGCGCCGAGGGGGTCTGGACCACGCTTGTGAAGCCTTTGAAGAAGGTTCGCGACGGCGAAGTCATCGTCTTTTCCGAGGCGCTGCGCGCCACGCTTTTGGACAGGGCCGATGGTCAGGCAAGGCTTCGCTTCGACGTTTTGGACGGTGACTTTGACACCGCGCTTGATGAAGCGGGCAACATGCCTTTGCCACCTTACATCGCCGGACGCCGTGCTGCCGATCAGCAGGACAAGAGCGATTACCAGACCGTCTGGGCGCGCCATTCCGGCGCCGTCGCAGCGCCGACGGCGTCATTGCATTTCGACGACGCGCTACTTGCGGCACTTGAGGCGCGCGGCGTCGAGAAGACGTTTGTCACGCTGCATGTGGGGGCTGGCACGTTCCTGCCTGTGAAAGTCGACGACATCAGCGACCACAAGATGCACGCCGAGGTGGGTGAAATTACAAAGCAGGCCGCAGAGGACATCGAGGCGACCCGGGCCAAGGGAGGGCGCATCATTCCAGTCGGGACGACAGCGCTTCGCGTGTTGGAGACGGCGGCGCGCGACACGGGCCGCGTAGAGGCGTGGTCCGGTGCGACGGACATCTTCATCACCCCCGGGTTCGACTTTCGGGCTGCCGATGCGCTGATGACCAATTTCCACCTGCCGAAATCGACGTTGATGATGCTAGTGTCGGCCGTGATGGGGCAAGACCGGATCAAATCGGTCTATGACCACGCAATCGCAGAAAAATATCGCTTTTTCTCTTACGGGGATGCTTCGCTTTTGATGCCGAAAGGATGATTTTCGACAAGTCTTTGTCGCCATGGGACAAGTCCGGGGTGTCTGACCCCGTTAGGCGGGCTGCAAGCGATTTGGTTCAGGAGATTTTCAGGTGAGACAGGTCCTCAGCAGCGCCTGGGCTTTGCTTCTGGGTATGCTTCTTCTGATGGTCGGCAATGGCCTTCAAGGCACCATGATGGGTGTCAGGGGCGCCATCGAGGGCTTCAGCACGTTCGAGCTGTCGCTGATTGCCTCGGCCTATTTCGTAGGCTTTTTGGGCGGGTCGCGTGCAACGCCGGAATTGATCCGCCGGGTTGGTCATGTTCGCGTCTTTGCCGCCCTTGGCAGCTTTATCTCGGCCGTTCTGATCCTCTACCCGACATTGACGGATCCGATCGCATGGATCGTCTTGCGCGTCATTGTGGGCTTCTGTTTCTCGGGCGTCTACGTCACCGCTGAAAGCTGGCTGAACAATGCAGCGTCGAACGAGAACCGGGGCAAGGCGCTGTCGCTTTACATGATCGTGCAGATGCTGGGCATCGTCTCCAGTCAGGCGCTTTTGAACCTTGGTGATCCGGCGGGCTATCTTCTGTTCGTCATTCCGTCGGTTCTCGTCTCGATCTCGTTCGCGCCGATCTTGCTGAATGTTCAGCCGACGCCTGCATTCGACACCACCAAGCCGATGAGCCTGAAGGAACTCTACCTCATCTCGCCCTTGGGATTTGTCGGAATGGCGCTGATGGGCGGCTTGTTCTCGGCCCAGTTCGGTATGTCGTCAGTCTATGGCACGGAAGCGGGCTTGAGCGTGGGGCAGATCGCGGCTTTCGTGTCGTCGATCTTTCTGGGCGGTATGCTTTTTCAGTACCCGATCGGTTGGTTGAGCGACCGGATGGACCGCCGGATCCTGATTGCGGGCACGGCCATCATCGGCTTGGGAATGTCACTGGTCGCATTCCTGTTTCCCGGCAACTATGAATTGATCCTTGCCGCGGGCTTTATCGTGGGCGGAATGGCCAACCCGCTTTACGCGCTCCTGATTGCCTATACCAACGACTACCTGACGGTGGATGACATGGCGGCGGCGTCTGGGGGGTTGCTCTTCGTCAACGGGCTTGGCGCCATTGCTGGGCCGATTGTCACCGGCTGGGCGATGTCGGCGACAGGGCCACAGGGCTTCTGGCTTTTCATCGGAGTGATGATGGGCGCCATCGCGGTCTATGCGTTCTGGCGGATGACACAGCGAGCGTCGATCTACCAGGAAGAAGACGACTATGATGCCGTCTCGTACGCGCCTGTTTTTGCAACAGCGACGCCTGTCGCGGTGGAAGTTGCGCAAGAATACTATGTCGAAAATGTCGAAGGCGAAGATGTCGCAGGGGGGGAGGCGCCGTCAGGCTCTTGATTTGGGAAAAAAACGTTGTAACGCTTTTTCTTAACCTAGGGGAACGCTTGGGCAAAGGAGCAGGCACAATGGCACATCCCGAGGACGTTCTGGCCTTTTGGCTGGACGAATGCGAGCCGAAGGACTGGTATAACAGCACGCCAGAGTTCGACGCAAAGATCCGCGAGAGATTCGAAACGACCTACGACCGGGCGATGGAAGGCAGCCTTTCACTTTGGCTGACGTATGCCTCTGGCACCTTGGCTTACATCATCCTGACAGATCAGTTCCCCAGAAACATGTTTCGCGGATCGGCCAAGGCGTTTGCTTCGGACAAGATCGCGCGTGCCGCGGCCAAGCAAGCCATCGCGCGGGGCTGGGACACGAAGATTGATGAACCTGCCCGGCAATTCTTCTATTTGCCGTTGATGCATTCAGAGTGTCTGTCGGATCAGGATCGCGCTGTGCGCCTGATCAAGTCACGCATGCAAGACACTGGCGGCGAAAACCTGCTGCATGCAAAGGCGCACCGCGAAGTCATCCGCCGCTTTGGCCGCTTCCCGCATCGGAACGAAGATCTGGGTCGGGATACCCCTGCGCAGGAAGCCGGCTTCCTTGAGGAAGGCGGGTATGGCCGTGTGGTGCGCGAGTTGAAGGGCGAAGCCGCCTAGGTCCCCGCGATATCTGAAAAGCATTGGAACCCGGCCCCACTGGCCGGGTTTTCTTGTCGTGGGAACCGTAAAGGGTTCAGATCAGAATGGAGTGGCACGGGCCGCGTGAGACGCATAACGGCTATTCCCCTGCGTCAACGTCCCACGGGTGACATTCTCGAACGGGATGTGGCAGAATTAGTTCAACGCTAAATGAATAGGAGAGCCCGATGACCAAGTCTTTTGATGTTGTCGTGATCGGCGCAGGACCGGGCGGCTATGTTGCTGCAATCCGTGCGTCTCAGTTGGGGCTGAAGACCGCAATTATCGAACGCGAACACATGGGTGGGATCTGCCTGAACTGGGGCTGCATTCCGACGAAGGCCATGCTCCGCTCGTCCGAAGTCTTTCACCTCATGCACCGGGCCAAGGAGTTCGGGCTGAAAGCCGAGGGAATCGACTATGATCTCGACGCCGTCGTGAAGCGGTCGCGCAACGTCGCCAAGCAGTTGTCTTCCGGTGTCAGTCACCTGCTGAAGAAGAACAAGGTCGACGTGATCATGGGCGAGGCTTCCTTGCCGGCCAAGGGCACGGTCAGCGTCAAGACCGACAAGGGCACGGAAAAGATCACGGCCAAGAACATCATTCTGGCTACCGGTGCGCGGGCCCGCGAACTTCCGGGGCTTGAGGGCGACGGCAAGCGGGTCTGGACCTACAAGACTGCACTGCAACCGCCACACATGCCGAAGAAGCTGCTTGTGATCGGCTCCGGCGCCATCGGCATCGAATTCGCGAGTTTCTACAATACGCTTGGTGCGGACACGACCGTCGTCGAAGTCATGGACCGTGTTTTGCCGGTCGAAGATGCTGAGATCTCGGCCTTTGCCAAGAAGAGCTTTGAGAAGCAGGGCATGAAGATCCTTCAGAAGGCGACGGTGAAGAAACTCGACCGCGCCAAGGACAAGGTGACTGCCCATATCGAGGTCGGCGGAAAGACCGAGACGATGGAAGTCGATACCGTCATTTCCGCCGTTGGCATCGTGGGCAACGTGGAAGGGCTTGGCCTCGAAGAGCTTGGCGTCAAGATCGACCGCACGCATGTCGTCACGGATGAGTTCTGCCGGACGGGGATCGAGGGGCTTTATGCCATCGGGGATATCGCTGGCGCACCTTGGCTGGCACACAAAGCCAGCCATGAAGGCGTGATGGTAGCCGAATTGATCGGCGGCAAGAATCATGTTCATGCCGTAAAGCCCGAGACGATTGCCGGATGCACCTATTGCCATCCGCAGGTCGCCAGCGTCGGCTATACCGAGGCGAAGGCCAAGGAACTGGGATATGACGTCAAGGTCGGCCGCTTCCCGTTCATCGGCAACGGCAAAGCCATCGCCTTGGGCGAACCGGAAGGCATGATCAAGACGGTGTTCGATGCCAAGACGGGCGAACTACTGGGGGCGCATATGGTCGGTGCCGAAGTCACCGAACTGATCCAGGGCTATGTCGTTGGACGCCAGCTTGAGACGACGGAAGAAGACTTGATGAACACGGTCTTCCCGCACCCGACACTGAGCGAGATGATGCATGAAAGCGTGCTGGATGCCTATGACCGCGTGATCCACATGTGACCTGTTGCGAGGGGCGCTGCCCCTCGCGCACCCCGGGATATTTGACGACCGATGAAGAGGGGCCGCGTGGCCCCTTTTTCTATGGTTGTCCAAGCCGGTATTTGGATTTAGGAGCGAGGCGGTCCAATGCTTTGGGAGGAGCGGGGAAATGGAGAAGACCGTCGTCAACAGTTGGAACGAGTGGGATCCGCTGCGCCATGTGATCGTGGGCCGCGCGGATGATTGCCACATCCCCCCGGAAGAGCCGGCGTTGGACGCGAAGGTGCCCGAAGACAGCGATATGCGCGGGCAGTGGGGCCGTCGCCCACAGGAGACGATCGACCGCGCCAATGAGCTTCTGGACAACTTTGCCGCCGAGCTTCGTTCGCGTGGTATCCGCGTCGACCGTCCAACGCCGATTGACCACAGTCAGGCCGTGACCACCCCGGATTTCCACACCGAGAGCCAATTCGGTTGCATGCCGCCGCGCGACGTCTTGTTGACGGTTGGATCCGAGATGCTGGAAGCGACGATGTCTTATCGGTGCCGCTGGTTCGAGTATCTGAACTATCGTCCCTTGATGCAGCAGTATTTCAACGATGACCCGAATTTCCGCCATGCGTCGGCTCCGAAGCCACGTCTGACGGATGCGGACTATCATCCGGATTACCTGTCCGAGAAAATCGGCGTGGAGAAGCGGCTGAAGTGGACGGCGGAAAAGTTCTTTGTCACCACCGAGGAAGAGCCGTTGTTCGATGCTGCCGACGTATTGCGCTTTGGGCGCGATCTGGTGGTGCAGCATGGGTTCACGACGAACCTGAAAGGGATCGAGTGGCTGAGGCGGCATTACCGCGACCACAGGGTGCACGCCGTCAATTTCCCCGGCGATCCCTATCCGATCCACATTGATGCGACCTTCACACCGCTGCGACCCGGGCTGATCCTGAACAACCCGCAGCGCCGTTTGCCAGATGAGCAGCGCGAGATGTTCGAGAAAAACGATTGGGAGATCGTCGACGCCGCGCAGCCCGCGCACAACACGCCGCCACCACTTTGCTATTCTTCCACGTGGCTCAGCATGAATGTGCTGGTCCTCGATCCAAAGACGGTCTGCGTGGAAAAATCGGAAGTCTACCAGGCCGAACAGATGGACAAGCTGGGCATGGAGGTTGTCGAAGTTGATCTGCGCGATGCCTATGCCTTTGGCGGCGGTCTGCATTGCTGCACGGCAGACGTCTATCGCGAGGGAACATGCGAGGATTACTTCCCGCACCTTTGACGTGAAGCAAGGCCCGGTTCGGCACCGGGCCCGGAATCATGATCAGTAGCTGCCACAAGGCGCTTGGAAGACTTCGCCCGTCGCCGTGTTGCGGTAGGTGCAGGTGCCGTCCTGACTTTCTTCGATCGCGGCGACGACGGCGCCGGCTGCGGCGCCCACGGCGGCCCCTTCAAGGCGGTTGTCATCATTGATGGCCGCACCGATGGCGGCCCCGCCCAGAACGTTGCCGGAGCGGCTTTCACAGGCGGCGGTCAGCATGACGAGCGGGAGGACAAACAAGATCGGTTTCATAAGGTACTTCCTTTACTAGATGCCGTTCAACGCGTGAGACCCGGGGTCTGTTCCGAATGAGGCTTGCAGTGCGAAGGGCAGAGGCGTAGCCGGAACACATGACGACACCCAAAAAGACGAATTGGCCCCTGGTCCTGTTGCTTTGGGTCGCGGGCCTTGGCGCTGCGGCACAATATGGCAAGGTCAGCGTGGTCTATGACCGGCTAGGCCCGATCTATCCAGAGGCTGGCGCGGCCCTTGGCTGGACCGTGTCACTGGTGGGCTTTCTGGGCATGTTTCTAGGCGTCATTGCCGGGATCGTGGTGGCCCGTGTCCGGTTCCGTCGCGCGCTGTTGGGCGGGCTTTGGATCGGGGCAGCTTTGTCTGTCGTGCAGGCCTTCCTGCCGCCATTGCCCATCTTCCTTCTAAGCCGGGCGATTGAAGGGGTTTCGCATCTTGCGCTGGTCGTGGCTGCGCCGACACTGATTGCCGCCGTGACGGCACCGGAGGACACGCGCAAGACCTTGACGCTTTGGGGCACTTTTTTCGGCGTGGCGTTTTCGGTGCTGGTCTTTGGCGGGTTGCCGTTGGCGGACCGGTTTGGTGTGGGCGGGCTGTTTCTGGCGCATGCGGGCGTCATGGCCGCGATGGCGCTGATCCTGTCCAGCCGTTTGCCACGCATCGAGGAAGAACCGCCGGCGATAGACATGAGTCCCAAGGGATTGGTCCAGAGGCACGTGGCGATCTACCGATCGCCTTGGATCGGCGCCTCTGGCGTGGGCTGGCTGTTCTACACGTTCTGTTTTGTCAGTTTGCTGACGCTCTTGCCCGGGTTTCTGGACGACAGCGTCCGAGCCTTGGTGATCGGCGCCATGCCATTGGTCAGCATCGTCAGCTCGCTGACGCTTGGTGTCTTTATCCTGCGCTTTATCACGGCCCCGCAATTGATTATCGGCGGTTTTGTCCTGACGGCGCTTGCGGCGGCGTTGCTGGTTGTTTTTGCAGCCAACCCGGTGCTGTGCCTTTTGTTGGCAGCGGCTCTTGGGTTGGTGCAGGGCGCGTCCTTTGCTGCCGTTGCCGAATTGAACACCAAGACCGAGGACCGTGCCGCGGCCTATGGGTCGATGGCGCAGACGGGGAACATCGGCAACACGCTTGGCACGCCCGTCATGGCGGCGGTGATTGCCGCATCGGGCTATGGCGGTTTGATGATCGTCTCGACCCTGATCCTGCTTCTTGGGGCCGGGGCGCATCTTTGGTTGGCCGGGCTTCGCCGGACCGCGCCCGGTCGCGACAATTGAGCCGTGACCTTTTCTAAATGTTCCGGTAATGTTCTCGTCAACACCCATTGAGTCCGGCGGGCAGACCGCTATCTCAAAGGTTTGCGTCAAAGAGGTGGGTCATGGCCGAGCAGAAGCATATCGAAGTTCGTGGGGCGCGGGAGCATAACCTCAAGTCCATCGACGTCGATATTCCGCGCGACGAGCTTGTCGTGATCACTGGTCTGTCCGGGTCGGGCAAATCTTCGCTGGCGTTCGATACGGTCTATGCCGAGGGGCAGCGCCGCTATGTGGAATCGCTCAGCGCCTATGCGCGGCAGTTCCTCGACATGATGGAAAAGCCGGACGTCGATCACATCAGCGGCCTGAGCCCGGCGATTTCGATTGAGCAGAAGACAACGTCGAAGAACCCACGGTCGACCGTTGGTACGGTGACCGAGATTTATGACTACCTGCGTCTTCTGTTTGCCCGTGCAGGCACGCCTTACAGCCCTGCAACTGGTTTGCCGATTGAAGCGCAGCAGGTGCAGGACATGGTTGATCGGGTGATGGAGTTGGAAGAGGGCACACGCGGCTATCTTCTGGCGCCCATCGTGCGCGACCGAAAAGGCGAATACCGCAAGGAATTTCTGGAGCTTCGCAAGCAAGGCTTCCAGCGTGTGAAGGTGGATGGTCAGTTCTACGAATTGGATGAGCCGCCGACGCTGGACAAGAAGTTCCGCCATGACATCGACGTCGTCGTCGACCGGATCGTCGTACGCGAAGGGTTAGAGACGCGCTTGGCGGACAGTTTCCGCACGGCGTTGGATCTGGCCGATGGCATCGCCATACTGGAAACCGCGCCCAAGGATGCAGAGCCTGAGCGCATCACGTTTTCCGAGAATTTTGCCTGTCCCGTTTCAGGCTTCACGATCCCCGAGATCGAACCGCGGCTGTTTTCGTTTAACGCGCCGTTCGGGGCGTGCCCGTCTTGTGACGGACTTGGGGTGGAATTGTTCTTTGACGAACGCCTCGTCGTGCCAGATCAGAACCTGAAGATCTATGATGGGGCCCTGGCGCCTTGGCGAAAGGGCAAAAGCCCGTATTTCCTGCAGACGATCGAGGCGATTGCCAAGCACTACGAGTTCGACAAGAACACCAAGTGGAAGGATTTGCCGGCACATGTGAAGCAGGTGTTCCTGTATGGCTCTGGCGAGGAAGAGATTAAATTCCGCTACGACGAAGGCGGTCGGGTCTATCAGGTCAGCCGGCCGTTTGAGGGCGTGATCCCCAACATGGAGCGACGTTACCGCGAGACGGATTCAAGCTGGATCCGCGAAGAATTCGAGCGGTATCAGAACAATCGTCCTTGTGGGACCTGCGGCGGCTATCGACTGCGGCCAGAAGCTTTGGCGGTCAAGATTGGCGGGCTGCATGTCGGCGAAGTTGTCGAGAAATCGATCCGAGAGGCCTTGGCCTGGGTCGAAGCTGCGCCGGACAGCCTGACCAAGCAGAAAAACGAGATTGCGCGCGCCATCCTGAAAGAGATCCGGGAGCGCCTTGGCTTCCTGAACAATGTCGGTTTGGAGTACCTGACGCTGAGCCGGAATGCGGGCACATTGTCCGGTGGCGAAAGTCAGCGGATTCGCTTGGCCAGTCAAATCGGCAGCGGCCTGACAGGTGTTCTCTATGTCTTGGACGAGCCGTCAATCGGTCTGCACCAGCGCGACAACGACCGCCTGCTGCTGACTCTGAAAAACCTGCGCGATCAGGGCAATACAGTGATCGTGGTCGAGCATGACGAAGAGGCCATTCGCGAGGCCGACTATGTATTCGACATCGGCCCGGGGGCAGGGGTGCACGGCGGCACCGTCGTCGCGCATGGCACGCCAGCCGACATCATGGGCAATGCCGCAAGCGTGACGGGCGACTATCTGGCCGGGCGACGCGAGATCGCGGTGCCGGCATCGCGCCGGAAGGGCAACAAGAAGAAAGTCAAAGTCGTCAAAGCCGTTGGCAACAATCTGAAAGACGTCACTGTCGACTTCCCGTTGGGCAAGTTCGTCTGCGTCACCGGTGTTTCGGGCGGCGGCAAGTCTACTCTGACGATAGAGACACTGTTCAAGACGGCCTCCATGGCGTTGAACGGCGCGCGCCAAACACCGGCCCCCTGTGAGACAATCAAGGGGTTGGAGCATCTGGACAAG